>NZ_JBDJPF010000037.1:0-64711 GCF_054957865.1 Streptomyces xingningensis | reverse complement strand
ATCCACGGTGGCCTTGACCGAGTTGCGGATGTAGTTGACCTGATTCTGCTGGGCCACCACCGCCCGCTGACCGGTCGTCAGCGAGTCCGCGGTGGAGTCGCCGAGGGTGGTCCGGGAGGCGTAGGGATAGCCATTGGTGGTGGTGTAGGCGTCCACGATCCACTGGATGCGGTTGTTGACCACCGCGGGGTAGGAGTCGCCGTCGATGGTCAGCCAGGGGGCGACCGCCTCGACGCGCTCCTTGGGCGTGCGGTTGTAGAGGATCCGCGAACCGTCGCCGATGGCACCCGAGTAGAGGATCTGCGGCTCGGCGAAGGCCACCGCATAGGCCGCGCGGTTGATGGGATTGGAGAGCTTGACGCCCCCCTTACCCTGGTAGCGGTAGTTCCGCTCGCCCTTGTCGCTGGAGTAGTCCAGCTCCTCCTGCGGTCCGCCCACGATGGAGTACTGGGTGGTCTTCTCGCCGTAGTACACCCGCTGCTCATAGTCGCCGAGCTTGCCGGTGGTCGGCAGGTCCCGCTCCAGGTAGTCCGGTTCGCCCTGGGCGTCGGCGCCGGTGCCCTTGGCGGCGATGGCGCCATAGCCATGGGTGTACTTGAAGTGGTCGTTGATCCAGTTGCGTTCGGGGATGCCACTGATGTTCAGCTCGCGCAGGCCGATCACCGTGTCCTGCTCCTTGCCGTCGATCTTGTAGCGGTCGACGTCCAGGGTGGACGGGAACTGGTAGTAGCCCTTGCCCTGTTGGCGCTGCTGGAAGGCCGGGGAAACGATGTTCGGGTCGAGGGTCCGGAGGCTGGCCGTGGAGTCGGCGGCGGCCCGCAGCTTCTGCTTGTCCTTGCCCTTGATGTCGCTCGCGCCCGTGTAGTCCGTCTCCTTGGCGCCGTCGATGCCATAGGCCGCGCGCGTGGCGGTGATGTTCTTCTTGATGTACGGCGCTTCCTTGGCCTGCTCATTCGGCTGGACCTGGAACTTCTGCACGATCGCCGGATACAGCCCGCCGATCAGGATCGCCGAGAGCACCATCAGCCCGAAGCCGATCACCGGCAGCTGCCAGGTGCGCCGCCACAGCGTCGCGAAGAACAGCACGGCGCAGATCAGCGCGATGATGAAGAGGATCGTCTTGGCCGGCAGAAAAGCGTTGGCGTCCACATACCGCAGTCCCGTCCAGCCCTCGGTCGACTTCAGCCCGCTGGACTTCACCGCCAGGCCGTACCGGTCCAGCCAGTAGGCGATGGCCTTGAGGGTGACGAAGAGGCCGAGCAGTACGGACAGGTGCCCGGTGGCCGCCGCGGTGGCCCGGCCGCCCGGGCTGGTGAGCCGCAGCCCGCCGTACAGGTAGTGCACCAGCGCGGCGGCGATCAGCGAGAGAACGGCCGCGGCGAAGCCGAAGCTCAGCAGGAAGCGGTACCAGGGCAGGTCGAAGGTGTAGAAGGAGATGTCCTTGTGGAACTGCGGGTCCTTCTGGTGGAAGGGCACCCCGTTGACCCACAACAGCCAGGTGCGCCACTGGCCCGCCGCGGACGCGCCCGCGATCAGCCCGACCAGGGCGGCGATCGCCAGCAGCACCCACTTCTTGTAGGGGGCGATGCCCATCCGGTAGCGGTCCAGGCTCTGCTGCTCCACCGACATGGCGCTCAGCGGCGGCCGCAGCCGGTGCGCCAGCCAGATGTTGGCCCCCACCGCCAGGGCCATCAGCAGGCCGAAGACCGCGAAGAGGCCGATCTTGGTGCCGAGCGTGGTGGTGAACACCGAGGAGTAGTGCACCGACCGGTACCAGAGCCAGTCGGTCCAGAACCCGGCGAACATGACGAAGAGCATGGCCAGCACGGCCAGCACGCCCAAGGTCATCAGCAGGGTCCGGACCCGCCGGGACGGTCGGCCGACTCTTATCCGTGGCCCTGTCGGGCCTCCGCCGCGGTCCGGCATCTGGAAAGCCAAGGTGCGCACCTCGAAGTTCGCTGTCAGTGGAGCTGTGGATCAGGACCCGGGGATAGTAGGGCCCAGTGTGGCAACTTACCGAGGCATTACTCGGTTCCCGATTTCGGCCCCGGGCAGGGCACGATATTGAGCATGTCCAGCAATGCCGGCTCCCCGAGCCTTCCCAACCTTCCCGACCCCGGCACCCCCATGGCCGCCAGCCCGCTGACCCGCGCCGTACTCGAGATCGACGAGTACGCCTCGGGCCTGGGCTGGGACCAGCCCGCCCGGCTCTTCGCCCTCGTCGACACCGCCAGGCTCCGCGCCCAGGAGCCCGCGCTGGCCGCCCAGCTGGGCCTCGACGCCGCCCCGGACACCTCCGCCGCGGCTTCCTTCACCCCCATCGAGCAGGACGAACTGCCGGCCGGTACCGCCCTGGACAAGTTTCTCGGCACGATCGCCTGGCCGGACGCCGTCGTGGGCTGCGCCCTGACCGTGGAACGGCTGATGCTGCCGCCGTCCGCCGAGGGGGCGGTGCCGCCCGGGATGAACCAGAAGCAGCTCGCCAAGTGGGTGGCCGGGCACCCGGAGCGGCAGGAGGTCCGGATGACCGTCGCGGTGCTGCGTGACGGGGCGCGCGAGTCGGCGGTACGGCTGCGCGAGAAGGACTCCCCGACCGAGGTGCTCACGGGCCCGGACCTGGTCCCGGGTCTGGCCGAAGCGCTGTCGGCGACCTTCGCCGACTGACACGGTTCCGCACGGTGCCGGGCGGACGCGGCGGCGGAGCCCAGGCGCTCAGCCCGACGTACAGCTCGGCAGCGCGGCGTCGTCCCCCTTGCGGATCTTCTCCAGGGACTTGAGCGCGTCATCCAGCGTCTCGACCCTGACGAGGGTGAGCCCCGAGGGGGTGTCCTTGGCCGCGGCCGCGCAGTTGTCCTTGGGAGTCAGGAAGTAGCGCGCCCCCTTGTCCCGTGCGCCGACCGTCTTCATCTCGACCCCGCCGATCGGCCCGACCTTGCCGTTGTCGTCGATGGTGCCCGTGCCCGCGATGAACTTGCCGCCGGTCAGGTCGCCGCCCGGGGTGAGCTTGTCGACTATGCCGAGGGCGAACATCAGCCCGGCGCTGGGCCCGCCGACATCCGCCAGCTTGATGTTGATCGAGACCCCGGGGAAGGTGTGGGACGTCCCGGCCTGGATGCCGACGATCGCCCGCTTGTCCCCGGGCGCCTCGGCCGTGACGAGGCCGACGGTGTCCTCCGCCTTGGGCTGCCGGTCCGCCTTCTCCGCGGCGGCCGCCTCCTTGGCCGGGACCACCAGGAAGGTGACCTGCTGACCGGGCCGGTGCTTGGTGACCAACTTGGCCACATCGCCGGGCTGCTTGACCTCCGTGCCGTCCACGGCCTTGATCACATCGCCGGCGTGCAACCGGCCCTCCGCAGGGCTGTTCTTGACGACGGAGGACACCACGACCCGCGTGCCGACCGGGCTCTTCAGCTGCTTGAGCGCGGCGACCTTGGCGCTCTCCTGGGACTGGCTGAACTCCTCGGCGGTCTCCTGGTTCAGCTCGTCCGGCGACTTGTCGTCCGGATACAGCGTGCTGTGCGGCACCACCAGATTGTCATGATTCAGCCAGCCGTAGACGGCTTCTATCAGGTTCATCCGATACTGGGAGCCGGTCACCCGGACCGTCGTCATATTGAGGTGGCCGCTGGTCTTGTACGTCTGGCGCCCGGAGATCTGCAGCACCGGCTCGCCGCCGTGCTCGCCCAGGGTGTTGACCGACGGCCCCGGAGACATCTCCGCATAGGGCACCGGGATCAGCACGCCGGCGCAGAGCAGCGCTATCAGCGTCAGCAGGGAGGCGAGCATCGTCGCAGTGCGGCGGGGCATGGAACGACAGTACGGGACAGGTCTGACAGTCCACTCCCGGGGCGGTCCGTACGGGGCAGCGGCCCGACTTCCGCGCAGCTCAGGCGGTTGGGACAAGGGTCTAGGCGGAGCCGGAGCCCGAATCCGAGCGCTCCATGGCCTCCCGGAACTTCTCATATCCCGCGAGCTCCGCGACATCACCGGTCTTGCGGTTCCGAGCCGCCCACTTCCCCCACAGGGCGGCCGCCACAGCCGCGGCAACCGGAATCAGCAACCAAGCGAGCGCCGCCATGCCGGCCTCCGACCCCTTTACACATCGTTAACTGACCGATGAGCAGATTAATAGCCTGCCGTCTCAACGCTCACTTCAGGGGACCGGTTACGCAACCGGGGGCGGCCCGTCAGTGGGTCCCTGGACCACCCCCTGAAGGACGGCGCTACGCGCCGACCCACCCTCCCGTCACCCGACCACCACCCCTCAAGGACGGCGCTACGCGCCGACCCACTCTTCGGTGCCGTCCGTGAACCGCTGCCGCTTCCAGACCGGCACCTCGCGCTTGAGGTCGTCGATGAGCCGTCTGCACGCCTCGAACGCCTCGGCCCGGTGCGGGCAGGAGACCGCCACCACCACCGCGAGATCGCCGATGGCCAGCTCACCCACCCGGTGCACGGCCGCCAGCGCCCGTACCGGAAAGTCCGCGGCCACCTTCTCCGCGACCCGCCGCAGCTCGGCCTCGGCGGACGGGTGCGCCGAGTAGCCGAGCCCGGCGACGCCGGCACCGCCGTCGTGGTCACGCACCGTGCCCACGAAGAGCGCGGTGCCGCCCGCCGCATCGTCGCCGACGGCCGAGAACACCTCGTCCACGGACAGCGGAACGTCACGGATCGCGAGCAGCCGGATGGGGTCCAGGGCGGCGGATTCGCCGGGGTGGTCGTACATACGCGCCATGACGTCCATCGTGCCGCACCCCGACGACCACCGGGGCCCGGCGGATCCACCGGACCGACCGCTCCCCGGCTGGACGGTCCTCCAGGGCGCGCGACCGGCGCCTACGCTCTGCGGCGGGCCTTGCGCGCCCTGCGCACCAGCGCGGCCGTGCCCAGCAGGGCGACCGTCGCGCCCGCCGCCCCCGCGGCGGTGGCGTCCTTGCGGCCGAGGCGGCGGCCCGCGACCGTATGACGGCCCGCGACCTCTTCCAGCAGCTCCGCGAGGACCTCCTCATTGGTCCACCGGGGCCGCCAGCCCGCGTCATGCAGCCGGTGCCCGCTGACCACCCACGGGTGCATCGTGTACTCGAGATCACCCGCCGGGGACGGGGTCAGACCGAGCCGGTGCAGCCGGGAGGCGGCGCCGAGCGCCACCGCCGAGGGCAGCTCCATGCGGCGGATGCCGGTGAGCTCCTCGACCTCCTCCTGCTCCAGCCAGCCGTCGCAGCCGACCGCCAGCTCGCCCTCGGCCTTCTCCAGGGCGGCGAACTCCAGCGCGCTCACCAGGTCCTCGACATGGCAGAACTGCCAGGCGGGGCGGGAGCCCGCGACCACCAGCAGGCGGGGTGATTCGAAGTACCGGGTGAGCGCGGTGTCCGTGCCGCCGACCAGCACCGCCGGCCGGAGCACCGTGACATTGAGGCCGGGGTGCGCGCGGGGGGCCCGCCGCGCCAGCCGCTCGACCTCCAGCAGGTCGCCGACGCCGGTGGCCTCGGCCGTCGCCCGCAGCTCGGCGTCCTCGGCGAGCGGCACGTCGTTGTCCGGGTGCGCGCCATAGACCATCGCCGAGGTGCACAGCACCACCCGGTGCACCCCCGCGGCCGCGGCGGCGGTCAGCACGGTCTGGGTGCCGCGCACGTTGTAGGCGGTACGGGCGGCGGGGTCCGTCTCGAGGTCGAGGTCGAGCGCGAGATGGACGACCACGTCCGCGCCGCGCAGCTTCTCCGCGATCGCAGGGTCGCGTACGTCCAGTACATGCCACTGCGCCTCGGTCACCTCGCCGCGCCGCTCGTCGATGGCGACGACGTGCTTGATCTCCTCGGACGCGGCCAGCCGCCGCGTGAGCAGCGCGCCGACACCGCGCGCGGCACCGGTGACGGCGACCACGGGCCGTCGGCCGTGCGGGCTCGTACTGTCTCGCGCGGAACCGTTTCGCGCTGCGCGAACTTCTCGGTCGGGGGAACTCACCGGGCGTCTCCAGCGGTTGTCTTCAGTACGTATGAGTCACCACCTGTGTCATGACCCGTACGTACCAGGTGACGTCCATCCTGCCGCAGGCCTCGGGTCGGCGGAGCACCAAGCCCGGATACGAGCGAGGTGTCTACGCTGGGTGGTGTTGTCGGGCATTCGCCGTCGGCCGTGAGCCGGCGGCCCTACGAGCCGAGGAAACCCGTGAGTGACACCCCATTCGGATTCGGTCTTCCGCCGGAGAAGCCGGAAGACGGCGACAACGGCAAGAAGAAGGGTGGTGACCAGGGTGGCGGGGGCGACCGTGGGCAGGGTCCCGCGAATCCCTTCGGGTTCGGAGCGGGCGCCGGCGGCGGGGACAATCCGTTCGCCGCGATGTTCGGCTCCATGAACCCGGCCGATCTGGGCGCCGCCTTCCAGCAGCTCGGCCAGATGCTCTCCTACGAGGGCGGCCCGGTGAACTGGGACATGGCCAAGGACATCGCACGTCAGACCGTTGCCCAGGGCACCGCCGACGGCAGCAAGGACGCCAGTGTCACGGAGGGCGAGCGGGCCGCGGTCGAGGAGGCCGTCCGCCTCGCCGACCTGTGGCTGGACGGCGTGACCTCGCTGCCGTCGGGCTCCGGTTCGGCGAACGCCTGGAGCCGCGCGGAGTGGGTCGAGGCGACCCTACCGGTATGGAAGGAGCTGGTCGACCCGGTCGCCGAGCGCGTCGGGGCGGCCATGGGCAGTGTGCTGCCCGAGGAGATGCAGGCCATGGCGGGCCCGCTGCTCGGGATGATGCGCTCCATGGGCGGCGCCATGTTCGGCACCCAGATCGGCCAGGCCGTGGGGGTGCTGGCGGGCGAGGTCGTCGGTTCGACCGACATCGGCCTGCCGCTGGGCCCGCTCGGCAAGGCAGCGCTGCTGCCGGTGAACATCGAGGCGTTCGGCTCCGGGCTCGGTGTCCCGCAGGAGGAGGTACGGCTGTACCTGGCTCTGCGGGAGGCCGCCCACCAGCGGCTCTTCTCCCATGTGCCCTGGCTGCGCTCGCACCTGTTCGGCGCGGTCGAGGGCTATGCGCGGGGCATCAAGGTCGACACCGCCAAGCTGGAGGAGGCGGTCGGCCAGCTCGACCCCACCCACCCCGAGCAGCTGCAGGAGGCCCTGCAGCAGGGCATGTTCCAGCCCGAGGACTCGCCGGAGCAAAAGGCCGCGCTGGCCCGCCTGGAGACCGCGCTGGCGCTGGTCGAAGGCTGGGTGGACGCGGTCGTGCACGCCGCCGCCGCTCCGCACCTGCCGTCCGCCGACGCGCTGCGCGAGACCCTGCGCAGGCGCCGGGCCACCGGAGGCCCCGCGGAGCAGACCTTCGCCACGCTGATCGGCCTGGAGCTGCGGCCGCGCCGGCTGCGGGACGCCTCCCGGCTGTGGGCCTCACTGACGGACGCGCGCGGCCTGGAGGGCCGCGACGGCCTCTGGGAGCACCCGGACATGCTGCCGACGGCCGCCGATCTGGACGACCCGGACGGCTTTGTACACCGCGAGCACCTGGACTTCTCCGAGCTCGACAAGATGCTGGGCGAGGCGGCCGGGGGCGGCAAGCCGCAGTCCGAGGAGCCCGGGCAGGGCACCGAGGAAGGCCCCGAGGGCGGCAAGTGACCCTTCGGGACAACGCGGAGCGGGTCCTCAAGGAGTGGCCCGCTCCCCCCGGCGACCCCGGGCAGGAAGCCCTCCGGCTGACCTACCTCGACCACCTGCAGACCCACCCCGACGGCATGTGGAAGGCCTGCCCGGACGGGCACCTCACCGCGAGCGCGCTGATCGTGGACCCGGCCGGCGGGCGGGTGCTGCTCACCCTGCACCGCAAGTTGGAGATGTGGCTGCAGATGGGCGGCCACTGCGAACCGCAGGACGCCACCCTCGCGGCCGCCGCGCTGCGCGAGGCCACCGAGGAGTCGGGCATCGCCACCGGGCTGACACTGCTGCCGGGCGGCCCGGTGCGGCTCGACCGGCACCACACGCCCTGCGCCTGGCACCTGGACGTGCAGTACGCGGCACTCGCGCCGGCCGGAGCGCAGCCGACCGTCAGCGAGGAGTCGCTGGACGTCCGCTGGTTCCGCTACGCCGAGGTGGCCTCGGTGGCCGACGAGTCGGTCGTGCGTCTGATGGAGCGCACCCGCGCGCTGCTGTAGTCGCACACGGTGATACCCGGGGCGGTGTCCCCGGGCATCACTACTCGCCGCGGGCCGCGGGCAGATGCGGCAGCCGTTCGGCGGCAACCACACCTTCGAGGTACCCCCGGGCCCGCTCGGTGCGCGGGTACGCCTCCAGCAGCCGCCAGAACGCCGCCCCATGGCCGGGCACCAGCAGGTGCGCCAGCTCGTGGAGGAGCACGTAGTCCACCACGTATTCGGGCATGCCCTGCAGCCGGTGGGAGAGGCGGATGCTGCCCTCCGAGGGAGTGCAGGAACCCCAGCGGGTGTTCTGGTTGGTGACCCAGCGGACCGTATCGGGACGCGCACGGCCGTCGAGATACTGTGCGGAGAGGCGCTCGGCCCGGTCCGCCAGCTCGGCGTCGCCCAGCATCCGCTTGTTCTCCTGGGCGGCGAGCCGCTCGAGCATCACACTGACCCAGCGCTGCTCCTCCGCATCCGACATACGGGCCGGGATGAGGACGATGGTGCGATCACCCTCGCGGTAGGCGGAGACCGTTCTGCGGCGGCGCGCGCTCCGACGGACCTCGACCGCGCCGGTCTCAGCACCTTTGGCCAACGGGCTCGAGGCACTGCGCGGTGGTCTTGCGGCACTGTGCAGGGGGTCGACGGGCACGCCCTGACGTTACCCGCTGGCGGCGCATGAAGTCCCGCCCGCCGCTGGGTTGACGAGGAAACCGGCACCCGAAGGGCAATGACACACGACAGCGGCTTACTTATACGACTATCACCCTCTACCTGTGGATAACTTCGCACGGTAATCGCCGTGGACCTGCATGCTGAAGGCCGACCGAGATCTGGCACCGAGCCACGCAAAGTCACCCAGCACGCCAAGTCACCCAGCACGCCAAGTCACCGAGGGGGAAGCATGCAGGCGCACTCCGTGGGTGAGTCCACGCATCCGATGATCAAGCCCGCGCTGCGCCGTGCCTGGCGCAGCCGCGACTCCGTGCAGTTCGGCATGACGAGGGCCCATGCGGCCGTGGTGGCCCCGGTGGACACCGCGACGGGTTCCTTCCTCGGCCTGCTGGACGGCACGCGTGGCCTGCCCCTGCTCCGCGAGGAGGCGAGAGCCATGGCACTGCCGGAGGGCCGGGCCGACGCGGTGGTGGAGCGGCTGGCCCGGGCCGGGCTGCTCGACGATTCGCGGGGCGGCGGCGAGAGCGGCGCGGCCCTGCGCGGCCGGGGCGGGGCGCTGGAGCGGTTGCGGCCGGATCTGGCCTCGCTGTCCGTGCTCCACCCCGAGCCGGGTGCGGCGATCCGGCTGATGGCGGCGCGTCAGGAGTCGCGGGTGCAGGTGCGGGGCGCGGGCCGGGTGGGGGCGGCCGTGGCGGCGCTGTTGTCGGCGTCGGGCGTGGGGCGGGTCGATGTGGTGGACGGCGGCTGTGTCGAGCCATGGGATGTGGGGCCCGGTGGGGTGGGTGCCGAGGGGACGGGCGAGCGGCGGGATGCCGCCGTGCGGCGGGCGGTGCGGCAGGCCGCGCCGTTTTCTCCGCCGCGGGCCCGGGCCCGCGGCGGCGGGAGTCCCGGGGAGAGCGGGGGCGCGGTGCCCGAACCGCCGCTGGCCCTCACCGTGTTCACGCCCCGTGACGGTCTCTCGGTGTACGCACCGGATCCCGCCGCGGCGGAGGAGCTCGTCTCCGCCGGGGTGCCGCACCTGTACGCGGGGGTGGTCGAGGCCACCGGGGTGGTGGGCCCGCTGGTGCTGCCCGGCTGGTCGGCCTGTGCGGGCTGCATGGAGCTGGAGCAGGTCGAGCGGGATGCGGTCTGGCCCCGGATGCTTGCCCAATGGAGGTCCGGCCGACGTGCGGGGGTACCGTCTTGCGACATGGCACTGGCCACGGTGGTGGTGGGGTTCACCGTGTCGTGGGCGCTCGCGTTCCTCGACAGTGGGTCCATGGCAAACGCGGGGGTCCGTCTGGAGCTGGCTCTGCCGGGTCCGGGGTGGTCGTCCCGCACCGTCGAGGCCCATCCGCGGTGTCCATGCGGGGCGTCGGGATCTTCCGATCCCGAATATGCCTCGGCCGTGGGAATGCCGCAGGGGAAGATGCAGGGGTAACCGCCGTCAGGGGCGTGGCTGTTCAGCAAGTTGGAGGGGCGCATGTCTGATCTACCGCGCAAGGCGGTCGCTCGTACCGCCAAGTTGGCCGCGCTGCCACTGGGGTTCGCCGGGCGCACCGCGCTGGGGCTCGGGAAACGCATCGGCGGGCGGCCGGCGGAGCTGATCGCCGCGGAGCTGCAGCAGCGCACGGCCGAGCAGCTGTTCGCGACCCTGGGGCAGCTCAAGGGGGGTGCGATGAAGCTCGGGCAGGCGCTGTCGGTCTTTGAGTCGGCGCTCCCGGAGCAGGTGGCGGGGCCCTATCGGGCCGCGCTCACCAAACTCCAGGAGGCTGCTCCGCCGATGCCGACCAAGTCGGTGCACGGCGCGCTGGCCCAGCGGTTGGGGCAGGACTGGCGCGACCTCTTCGAGGAGTTCGAGGACAAACCGGCGGCGGCAGCGTCGATCGGGCAGGTGCACCGGGCGGTCTGGCATGACGGGCGCGAGGTCGCGGTCAAGGTGCAGTACCCGGGGGCGGGTGAGGCCCTGCTGTCAGATCTCACGCAACTGGGGCGTTTTGCCCGGCTGCTGGGCCCGCTGGTGCCCGGTATGGACCTCAAACCGCTCATCTCCGAGCTGCGCGACCGGGTGTCCGAGGAGCTGGACTATGAGCTGGAGGCCCGGGCCCAGAGTGCGCATGCCCGGGAGTTCGCCGGCGACCCGGATGTGACGGTGCCGGGGGTGGTCCACCAAAGCGACCAGGTGCTGGTGACGGAGTGGCTGGAGGGGGTGCCGCTGTCCGAGGTCATAGCGGAAGGCACCCAGGAGCAGCGGGACCGGGCCGGTCAGCTGCTGGCGCGCTTCCTGTTCTCGGGGGCGGCGCGGACGGGATTGCTGCACGCGGATCCGCATCCGGGCAATTTCCGGCTGCTGACCGGGGATGCCCCGGACGGCCCGCCGGAGAGATGGCGGCTGGGGGTGCTGGATTTCGGCACGGTGGACCGACTGCCGCAGGGCCTGCCGCCGGAGATAGGCACCGCGCTTCGGCTGACGCTGGACGGCGAGGCGGAGGCCGTTCACGAGCTGCTGCGGACGGAGGGGTTCGTCAAGCCGGAGATCGAGTTGGATCCGGGGGCGGTGCTGGACTATCTGCTGCCGATCATCGAACCAGCTCAGGTGGAGAAGTTCACTTTCACCCGCGACTGGATGCGCGCGCAGGCGACGCGGATCGCCGACCCGCGTTCTCCCGCCTATCAGCTGGCCCGTCAGCTCAATCTGCCGCCGGCGTATCTGCTGATTCACCGGGTGACGACGAGCACCATAGGCGTGCTGTGTCAGCTCGGCGCCACCGTGCGGCTGCGTGACGAGATGGAGGCGTGGGTGCCCGGGTTTGCGGCCGACGACCGCGGTCAGGAGACGTCCGCCTGAGAGCTGAGTCGGGGTCTCACCACCAGGAGGAGTCGAGCCGGCCCTCGATCGCTCTGAGGTTGGCGCGAGCGCAGTCGTTGCAGAAGTAGCGGCGACTGCCGTTCTCGACGGAACAGGCCCAGGTCGGCGGCGTACCGTCGGCGGTGGTGCCACAGCGGGCACACGTGGTGGTCCCGGTGGCCTCAGGGTCCAACTGCGCTGTTTCAGGCGTCTTCTGGTCCACTCCCAGACGATATCCCCGTGGGCGGTTCACGAGGGCACAACGCACCCGACAGGACGCACGCCCGACAGGACACGGGGCCGGTTCCTTTGGGACCGGCCCCGTGGGGTGGTGTTCAGTCGGCCGTGCTCACTGCATGACGGCGGTGGCCAGGGCGCGGCGGGCACGCATGGAGGCACGCTCGGCGCGGCGCTGCATGCGCCGGGCCACGACCAGCCGTACGGCCTGGCGCTCGCGCTCGGCCTCGCGCATGCGGTCGTGCATATGGGCTCGGGCCAGGACTTCTGGGATGAGTTGCATTTCGAGGTTCCTGTTCTGGCGCGACTCGGTCGCACCGGAGGTCTCACGGGTGAGGGCGTTGGAGCCGGTCGGCTCGGATGCTGGACGCTGCATGCTCGGATCCTGCTTCTTGGGGTCGTACGTCAGAGGGCGGTCGATGGTGCCGGGGGCGTTCATGCGACGACCGCGTTCTTGCGCGGACGACCACGGGGCCGCTTGCGGGCCACGACGACGCCCTGGACGAAGAGCTCGCCGCCCCAGACGCCCCAGGGCTCGCGGCGGTCGATGGCGCCGGCGAGACAGGCCTCACGCAGCGGGCAGGTCTGGCAGAGCGACTTGGCGTACTCGACGTCCGCCGGGGACTCGGCGAAGAAGACCTCGGGGTCGTAGCTGCGGCACGGGACGGGGACGCCCAGGTTCTCGATCGCGTCGTCGAGGTCGGTCAGGGCGGTGAGGGGAGTCAAAGTGTCCTCCGTGGGGACGGGCGGGGGGATCAAGTCGGTGGCTGACGGGGTGTGCGTCTTGAGTTGCACGGTTTGAGTTCCTCGTCTGTCGTTCCGGCTGGTGGCCGGGCTGGTTTCCCCTGGCTCGGGGACAAACAAAAGGGCCGCGGATCCCGGTGTGGGTTCCGCGGCCCTGGAAGGTGCCGACCTGATCGCGCCGATCAGGCTGGATCTCTCCAGGGTTCGAGCCCACGGAAGGCCCACATCGTGTGGTGCTGGTACTGCTTCTTCAGGGATCCGGCGCCTTCGGTCTTCGGTGCGAGGGCACTTGCCGGGGCATGTGCCGCTGCTGCCGATTCCGCTACCTCGGACGCCTGGATCGGTCGCTCATTGACCAGGAGGAAGGTGGCGTTGGACAGACCGCTGCCATTGCAGGAACCAAACGGAAGACCAGCGACACCGAGCGGACGCATGGCGAGGACCCGGCGATCGGTCATTTTGTCTGCGGTAATGAAGCTGATCATTGGACTCGCCTCCTCTCGGCGTATCGGGGACGGATGGTGATCCGTCACATTCGGTTGATTCCAGCATGGAGCCACCGGCTCCCGGAAGAGCCGTTGTTTCCCTGCTCGGAAGGCTATGGGTAGGTCGTCCACCCGCGCAAACTATTTTTCCGGAGAATTTTCCGCCGCCTCGCGCGACCCCGGCTCGCGGCCGGCGCACAGCGCCAGGACGTCGGCTCCGAACTTGCCGAGCTTGCGCCCTCCCACCCCTGAGATGCCGGAGAGCTCCGCTTCGGTTCCCGGCACGGCCTCGGCGATGGCCAGCAGCGTCTTGTCGGTGAACACACAGTAGGTGGGCTGGCCCAGCCGCCGGGCCTGCTCGGCCCGCCAGTCACGCAGCCGCTCATGGAGCGCCTCGTCAAGCTCCGAGGGGCAGTCCTCGCAGCGCATCAGCTTGATCTCGCCTGCATCGGTGAGCGTTCGCCCACAGACCCGGCACCGGGCGGATGCCCGGCGCACCCGACGGCCGGCGCCACCGCGCTCGATGCCGCCGCCCGGGAATCCCCCGGCCCCCGGGGCTGCCGGACGGGACATACCGGACCCCGGACGCAGACCGGTCAGAAAGTGGCTGGGCCGCCGCGAGGCGCGGCCGCCGGGGGCACGGGAGAGCGCCCAGGACAGGGTGAGATGCCGACGGGCCCGGGTGACGCCGACATAGAGCAGCCGACGCTCCTCCTCGATCTGCTCATCGGTCTTGGCATAGGTGATCGGCACCATGCCCTCGGTGAGGCCGACCAGGAAGACGGCGTCCCACTCCAGTCCCTTGGCCGCGTGCAGTGAGGCGAGAGTCACACCCTCGACGGTGGGGGCGTGCTGGGCGCTCATCCGCTCGTCCAGCTCGGTGACGAGATCGGCGAGGGTGGTGCCGGGCCTGGCCCGCCCGAAGTCCTCGGCGAGGCGGACCAGGGCCGCCAGGGATTCCCAGCGGTCACGGACCGCGCCCGAGCCCGCGGGCGGCTCGGGCCGCCAGCCCCGGGTGGACAGCACCGCGCGCACCTGGGCGGGCAGGTCCTCGGCGTCGGCCAGCTGGGGGTCGGAGCTTCGGCCGGCCCGGGCCGCACCCCTGAGCAGCAGAATGGCCTCCCGCACCTCGGGCCGTTCGAAGAACCGCTCGGCACCGCGCAGTTGGTAGGGCACGCCGGCATCGGCGAGGGCCTGTTCATACACCTCGGACTGGGCGTTGATGCGGTACAGGACCGCGATCTCGCTCGCGGGCACCCCGGAGTCGATGAGCCGGCGGATCCGCCGTGCGGTGCCCTCGGCCTCGGCGGGCTCATCGGCGAACTCGGCGTAATCGGGCTCCGGGCCCGGGCCGCGCTGGGAGATCAGCTCGAGCCGGTGCTCGGCGGCCCGGCCGCGGGCCTGGACCAGCAGCCCATTGGCCAGGTGCACCACCTGGGGTGTGGAGCGGTAGTCGCGCACCAGCTTGACGACCGTCGCCCGTGGATGGCGGGTGCGGAAGTTCAGCAGGTGGTCCGGGGTGGCGCCGGTGAAGGAGTAGATGGTCTGGCTGGCGTCGCCGACCACGCAGAGGTTGTCCCGGTCGCCCAGCCACAGCTCCAGGAGTCTCTGCTGCAGGGGGCTGACGTCCTGGTATTCGTCGACGACGAAGTGCTGGTACTGGCGGCGCACCGTCTCGGCGATGTCGTGCCGGTCCTGGAGGACGCCCACGGTCAGCAGCAGGACATCCTCGAAGTCGATCTCCCCGCGCTCGCGCTTCAGCTGCTCGTACATCCCGTAGACCCGGGCGATCTCGGCGGGGTCCCGGGGGGCTTCGCGGCCGTGCTTGGCGGCGGTGGCCGGGTAGTCCTCGGGGACGGTCTGGGTGACCTTGGCCCATTCGATCTCGCCCGTGACATCCCGCAGCTCATTGCGGTCCAGGCGGATCCGGCAGCGGGCCGCGGACTCGGCGACGAGCTGGACCTTCCGCTCGACCAGCCGGGGCAGCTCCCCGCCGACGGCCTTCGGCCAGAAGTACTGGAGCTGGCGCAGCGCGGCCGAGTGGAAGGTGCGGGCCTGGACGCCACCGGCGCCCAGCTGGCGGAGCCGGCCGCGCATCTCTCCGGCCGCGCGGTTGGTGAAGGTGACGGCGAGCACACTCGCGGGCTGGATCACACCGGAGCGGACGCCATAGGCGATGCGGTGGGTGATCGCGCGCGTCTTGCCCGTACCGGCTCCGGCCAGCACGCACACGGGACCGCTGAGAGCCGTGGCCACCTCGCGCTGCTCGGGGTCGAGCCCGTCGAGCACCGCATCCGGGGTCTCCGGCACACGCGGGAAGAGAGTGGAGTGCGTTACTGCTGTCACCCCGCCATGCTGCCAGGTCCGCGGAGGTGACCGGGAACGTTGTCCACAGGCGGAACGGTGCGGTCGTATGAATGCCGGGAATGGCCGGGAGCGACCGCACGTTCTACCTCTGCAGCATCACCCGCCGCCCCGAAGGAGATTCGATGTCCCCCGTCACGATGTACAGCACCACCTGGTGCGGCTACTGCCGTCGCCTCAAGGGCCAGATGGACCGTGAGGGGATCGCGTACACCGAGGTCAACATCGAACTCGACGCCGAATCGGCGGCCTTCGTGGAGAAGGCGAACGGCGGCAACCAGACGGTGCCGACCGTTCTCTTCGCGGACGGTTCGACGCTCACCAACCCCTCGCTGGCCCAGGTCAAGGCCAAGGTCGGCGTCTGAGCGGGGTATTTAGGGCAACGGCTCGCCGTACCAGAGCTCGACCAGCCGGGCTGCGATCGAGATGCCGGTGAAGGACAGCACCTCCCCGGACTCGAACGCGGCCCGCAGCTCTGCCCGGGAGAACCAGCGGGCCTCATGGATCTCCTCGCCGTCCACATGTATCTCGGAGGAGAGGGCGCGCGCCCGGAAGCCGAGCATCAGGCTGGACGGGAAGGGCCACGGCTGGCTGGCGACGTAGTCCACCTCGCCGATCAGCACCCCGGCCTCCTCGGCGACCTCGCGCCGCACCGACTGCTCGATGGACTCGCCCGGCTCGACGAAGCCCGCCAGCGTGGAGAAGCGGCCCTCGGGCCAGTGCATCTGGCGGCCCAGCAGCGCCCGGTCCTGCTCATCGGTGACCAGCATGATGACGGCGGGGTCGGTGCGCGGGTAGTGCTCGGCGCCGCAGGCGGGGCAGCGGCGGATGTGGCCGGCGGCGGCGATGACGGTGCGCTCGCCACAGCGTGAGCAGAAGCGGTGCAGCCGCTGCCAGTTCTCCAGGGCCACCGCGTGCACCAGCAGACCGGCGTCGCGCGGCGACAGCAGCAGACCGGCCTCGCGCAGCCCGGCGGGGCGCGCCGACTGGTCCATGCGGCCCGGCAGCGCGTCCTTCTGCAGGGCGAAGTAGGCGACGCCGTCCGCGTCCTCGCCCAGGAAGTAGCGGTGGGTCTCGGTGACGGGCGCCTCGAAGGCGGGCGTCATGACGAGTTCGGTGCGTCCGTCGGGGGTGTCGTCGATCAGCGCCTGGCCGCCGGAGACCACGAAGACCCGGGTCGAGGGGTGGCTCCAGGCCGCGGACAGCCAGGCCTCGTCCAGACGGTGGTGCGCGGCGCGGTCGATGCCGCTCTCGGCGCTGAACTTGAGCGGCCGGTCGGTGACGGGATCGGTCCAAGTGGTCACGGCTGTTTCCAACTCCCCCTGTGGATGGTGGTGATCTGTCATGGGCCCGGGCCGCCTGCTACGAGGCGGCGAGGTCGCCCCACAAGTAGGCGGCGGTTTCCACGCCCTTCATCAGAAGATCCAGCTCGACCTTCTCGTTCGGCGCGTGCCAGCCGTCCGAGGGCACCGAGATGCCCAGGAACAGCACGGGGACCCCGAGGACGTCCCGCAGATCGGCGGCCGGGCCGGAACCGCCCTCGCGGGTGAAGCGGATCCGCTGCCCGAAGGCGCGCCCCATGGCCCGGACGACGGACTGGAGGGCCGGGTCGTCGAGCGGGGTCAGGCAGGGCCGGGTCACGCCCCAGAAGGTGATCTCATGGCGGATGCCGTCCGGCAGCTGCCGGGCCACCCAGTCCCGCACCAGCTGCTGGATGCGGCCGCCGTCCTGTCCGGAGACCATCCGGAAGGACAGCTTCAGCTGGGCGGTGGACGGCACGATCGTCTTGCCGCCGGGGCCCTGGTAGCCGCCGCCGAGGCCATTGACCTCGGCGGCGGGCCGGGCCCAGATCCGCTCCAGGGTGGTGTAGCCGGCCTCGCCGAGGGTGGCGTGCGAGTGGGCGGTGCGCTGCCACTCCTTCTCGTCGAAGGGCAGCTCGGCGAAGAGTTCGCGCTCGCGGGCGGTGAGTTCGACCACACCGTCGTAGAAGCCGGGGATCGCCACCCGGCGGTTCTCGTCGTGCAGGGCGGCGGCCAGCCGGGCGGCCTCGGTGGCCGGGTTGGGCACCGCGCCGCCGAAGGAGCCGGAGTGGATGTCCTGGTCCGGCCCGTACAGATCGATCTGGCAATCGGTGAGGCCGCGCATGCCGGTGCAGACCGTGGGGGTGTCCTCGGACCACATGCCGGTGTCGGAGACGATCACCGTGTCGCAGGCCAGGCGGTCGGCGTGCGCGCGGATCAGGGCGGGGAAGTTCGGCGAGCCGGATTCCTCCTCGCCCTCGACGATCAGCTTGAGGTTGACGGCGGGGGCGGTACGGCCGGTGGCCGCCAGGTGGGCCCGGACGCCCAGGGTGTGGAAGAACACCTGGCCCTTGTCGTCGGCGGCACCCCGGGCATACAGCCGCCCGTCCTTGATCACCGGCTCGAAGGGGTCGGTGTGCCAGCCGTCCTCGCGGGCGGCGGGCTGGACGTCGTGGTGCCCGTAGACCAGGACGGTCGGCGCGCCCTGCTCGCCGGAGGGCCACTCGGCGAAGACCGCGGGGGCGCCCGGCGTCTCCCAGACCTCCACGGTGGGGAAGCCGGTTTCGGTGAGCTTCGCGGCCAGCCAGTCGGCGCTGCGCCGTACCTCGGCCGCCCGGCCGGGGTCGGCCGACACCGAGGGGATGCGCAGCCACTCGGCGAGGTCGTCGAGGAAGGCGGCGCGATGGGCCTCGATGTACGTGCGGACGGCGCTGTCCGGGGTGTCGCTCATGCCATCGAGCCTATCCGGCCATCCGGAACGGCCGGGACCGGCGTCCCCCTCCGGGCGGCCCTCACTCCGTCTCCCCGAGCAGGATCCGCTCGAGCGCGGCGCGATCGGGCAGCCGGGGCGGGCGGACGACCTCGCCGTCGCGGATGTAGACAAAGGCGGCGGTGACCGAGGACAGCGGCAGCCCGTGCTGCTCGGCCCAGGCCAGGCGGTAGATCGCCAGCTGGAGGGGGTCGGCAAGGTGCCGGCGGTGGGTTTTCCAGTCGACGATCTCGTAGCTGCCGGGCTCCGGTCCGCGGTAGACCGCGTCGATCCGGCCGCGGATCGACCGGCCTGCGAGGGTGAGCTGGAACGGGGCCTCGACGCGGTGCGGGGTGCGCCGGGCATACGGGGTGCGCTCGAAGGCGTCCTTGAGCGCGGCCAGGTCGCGCTCATCGGCGATCTCGGGTTCGTCGTCGGCGCCGCCGGGCAGCTCGTCTGGGCCGAGCAGGGGCAGTGGCAGCGCCTCGAAGCGTGACTCCACCCAGGCGTGGAAGCGGGTGCCGCGGCGGGCCGCGGGCTGGGGCGGGCGCGGCATGGGGCGCGCCAGCTCCCGCGCGAAGGCGTCCGGATCGGCGGCGAGCCGCACCAGCTGGGTGGCGGTCAGCGAGGGCGGTATGAGCACCTCGCGCACGCTCGCCCGGGCCCTGCGCAGCTCGCCCGCGAGGGCGTCCAGGTCGCGGTCCCAGGAGGCGGCGAGGCGGGCCTCTTCGGGGGTGAGGGTTTCGGCGGGGGCCTGCCGGGGGGTGGGCAGCGGGGCGTGGGCCGGCTCCGGGGGCCGGGTGCGGGGCAGCTCGTCCCACCCGGTGAGGCCGGCGTCTTCCGGCGGGCACGCCTCGTCGTCCTGGTACGCCTCGTCGTCATCCGGCGGGAGCGGCCAGTCGGGGTCGTACCCGGGCTCCGGCGCGGGACGCTCCTGGCGGAGGTGGTGCAGCCGGGTCCGGACCTCGGCCGCCGCGGCGCGACGCAGGGCCAGCGAATCCGGATCCAGTGGCAGCGGCCAGGCGCGGTCCGCGGCCGGCTCGGCCAGGGCCGGGTTCGCGGTGCCCTCCTCCGGCGCGTCCGCCCAGGCCTCGATCTCGCCGTGGCCCGCCTCGCAGTGCTCGCGCAGGGCCTGCAGAAAGCCGGACGGGCCGCGCGGCTTCTTCTGCTCCGGCCCCCACCAGTGGCCGGAGCCCAGCAGCAGCGACCGGGGCCGGGTGAAGGTGACATAGCCGAGGCGGAGTTCCTCGATGCGCTGGTGTTCCTTCATGGCTGCCTTGAAGGCCGCCAGGCCCTTGGCGTCCCAGGGGCCGGCCTCGGGCAGGGTGGCGGCGTCGCCGCGCAGGGCGTGCGGCAGCACCTTGGCCTGCGCCGTCCAGGCGTCGCGGGACTGCTCGCTGGGGAAGCTCCTGGCGACCAGCCCGGGGACCGCGACGACATCCCACTCCAGCCCCTTGGACTTGTGCGCGGTGAGGATCTTGACGGTGTCCTCCCCGCCCGGGAGCGAGTTGTCCAGCCCCTTCTCGTACTGTGCGGCGGTGCGCAGAAAGCCGAGGAAGGCGAGCAGACCTGCCTCCCCGTCAAGGCCGGCGAAGCCGGCGGCAAGGTCCAGGAACTGGTCGAGGGTCTCCCGGCGGCGGGCGGCCAGGGCGTGCGGGGAGGCGGAGAGTTCGACGTCCAGGCCGGTGGTGGCCAGCACCCGGTGGAGTATGTCCATCAGCGGGTCGGCCAGGCAGCGCCGCAGGTCGCGCAGCTCGGTGGCGAGCCGGGCGAAGCGCACCCGGGCCGCTGCGGAGAACGGCAGGCCGTCATCCGGCCCCTGGCCGGTCAGGAAAGTGTCGAGCGCGTCGGCCAGCGAGATGGCCTCGGCCGGGTCGCGCCCCTCGACGGCCTCCGCGAGCCGCCGCCCGGGGTCGGTGCCGCTGTTGCCATAGGGCACCAGGGTGCGGGCGCGGCGGCCGAGCAGGGCCAGGTCGCGGGCGCCGATGCGCCAGCGCGGGCCGGTCAGCAGCCGGACCAGGGCGGCGTTGGCGGTGGGGTCCTGGAGCACCTCGCAGACGGCGACCAGGTCGGCGATCTCCGGCAGGTGCAGCAGCCCGGAGAGGCCGACCACCTCGACCGGGATGCCGCGCTCCACCAGCGCGCCCTGGATCCGCCCGAAGTCGGCGGCCGTGCGGCACAGCACCGCGATGGCGCCCGGCGCGGTGCCGGTGTGCACCAGGTGGGCCAGCGAGCCGGCCAGCCAGGCCAGCTCCTCGGCGTGGGTGGGCAGCAGGGCGCAGCGCACCAGGCCGTCGTGCTCGGCGCCGGGGGCGGGGCGCAGCGCCTCGACGCCCTGGTGGCGCCGGCGCAGCTCGGCGGCCAGGCCGTTGGCGAGGCGGAGGAGGCGGCCGCCGCTGCGGCGGTTCTCGCTGAGGGCGTGCCGCCGGGCGGGGCTGCCGTCGGGGTGCGGGAAGTGGCGGGGGAAGTCGTCGAGGTTGGCCACGGAGGCGCCGCGCCAGCCGTAGATGGCCTGGCAGGGGTCGCCGACGGCGGTGACCGGATGGCCGGTGCCGCCGCCGAACAGCGAGGCGAGCAGCTGCCGTTGGGCGACGGAGGTGTCCTGGTATTCGTCGAGGAGGACGACCGCGAACTGCTCGCGCAGGATCCGCCCGACCTCCGGGCGGCTGCGGGCCAGCTCGGCGGAGCGGGCGATCTGGTCACCGAAGTCGAGGAGGCCGCGCTCGCGCTTGTGCCGCCGGTACGCGCCGACCAGGCCGAGCAGTTCGAGGCGGGCCCGGGCGGCCTCGGGCACCTTGCGCAGGTCGGGGTTGGTGAGCTTGACGCCGGCCAGGGTGGTCAGCAGTTCGGTGTCAAAGGCCCGCAGCCGCTCCGGCTCCACCAGGTGTTCGGCGAGCTCGCCGTCGAGGGCGAGGAGGTCGGCGACGAGGTCGGCGAAGGAGCGGGTGAGGGCGGGGTGCGGGCCCGGGGAGGTGCGCAGGACGCGGGCGGCGAGCTGGTACCGGGTGGCGTCGGCGAGCAGGCGGACATCGGGTTCCAGGCCGATGCGCAGGCCGTGGTCCTTGAGGAGGCGGCCGGCGAAGGCGTGGTAGGTGGAGATCTGCGGCTCGCCCGACTCGCCGTCGTCCAAGGCCTCCGGGGTGATCCCGGCCTGGCCGAGGGCCTTGCGCACCCGCTCGGAGAGCTCGCCGGCCGCCTTGTTGGTGAAGGTGAGGCCGAGGACCTGCTCGGGCGCGACCTGCCCGGTGCCCACCAGCCAGACCACCCGGGCGGCCATCACGGTGGTCTTGCCGGACCCGGCGCCCGCCACGATGACCTGCGGGGCGGGCGGCGCGGTGATGCAGGCCGTCTGCTCCGGGGTGAAGGGGATGCCGAGGAGCTCCTTGAGCTGCTCGGGGTCGGTCAGTCGGGGGGTCACACCGGGAACGCTAACGGGAGCCACTGACATCCGGCTCACTCCACCACCTGGCGGCCCTCGGGGCGGGCCGGGCAGGAGGCGCGGAAGGCGCAGTGGCCGCAGTGCTGTCCGGGGCGGGGGGCGAAGCGTTCCTCCAGGACCCGGCCCGCCGCGTCGGCGAGCAGCTTGCCGATCCACTCGTCCCCTTCGTCCAGCGGCCCCTGGGCCTGCACCCTGGGCACTGCCTCGCCGCCCTCCTTCCTGGCCGCGCCCTGCCGCAGGTGGACGAGCTCTGCGCCGCCGGGCCGCGGACGCACCCCGCCGAACGCCTCGTCGACGGCGCCCTGTTCGATGGCGAGCTGGTAGACGGCGAGCTGGGGGTGGCGGTCCACCTCGCGGGCGCTCGGCGCGTTCCGGCCGGTCTTGAAGTCGACCACATGGGCGTGCCCCCGGTCGTCCCGCTCCACCCGGTCCATGGAGCCGCGCACCCGGATCAGGTGGTCCGCCGCCTTGAGCGTGACGTCGAAGCCGTACTCGGTGGCGACGGGGGTGCGGCCGCCGCGGTCCATGACGTGCCAGTGCAGGAAGCGCTCCAGGGCGGCCCGGGCGTTCTCCTTCTCCTGCGCCGACTTCCAGGGGGCGTCGAAGGCGAGGGCGTCCCACACCGTGTCCAGGCGTTCCATCAGCACCGCGAGGTCGGCCGGGGTGTGTCCGGAGGCGACCTCGTCGGCGAGTACGTGCACCACGTTGCCGAAGCCCTGGGCGGCGGTGGCCGGGGCGTCCGCCTTCACCTCGCGGCCGAGGAACCACTGGAGCGAGCAGGTGTCGAGTTGGCCGAGGGCCGAGGCGGAGAGCGTGACGGGACGATCCGGGTCGCGCAGCGGCAGCGTGCCGTGGGTGGGCTCGTACAGGCCCCACCAGCGGTCCGGGTCGGCCGCCGGGACCAGCGGCCGGCCCTCGTCGTCGGACAGCGCCGCGAGCCGGGCGAGCCGCTCGGCGGCGGCGGCGCGCAGGGCCGGGGCGGCGGCGGGGTCGACGGTGGTGGCGCGCAGCTCGGCGACGAGCGCGGCCACCGCGAGGGGGCGGCGGGGGCGCTGGGTGATGTCGACGGGCTCGACGCCGAGTTCGGCGAGGAACCGGGAGGGCTGGTCGCCGTCCTCGGCGGCGGCCTTGACCGCGGTGACCACCAGGCGCTCGCGGGCGCGGGTGGCGGCCACATAGAACAGCCTGCGCTCCTCGGCGAGCAGCGCGCCGGGGCTGAGGGGTTCGGCGAGGCCGTCGCGGCCTATCCGGTCCGCCTCCAGCAGGGAGCCGCGGCGGCGCAGATCGGGCCAGAGGCCCTCCTGGACCCCCGCGATGACGACCAGCCGCCACTCCAGGCCCTTGGCGCGGTGCGCGGTCATCAGCCGTACGGCATCGGGCCGGACGGTCCGCCGGGTGAGCGTGTCGGCGGCGATGTCCTGGGCGTCCAGCTCGTCCAGGAAGTTCAGGGCACCCGGGGCGCCGGTGTGCGCCTCGGTGCGGGCGGCGGTCTCGAACAGCGCGCACATGGCGTCCAGGTCGCGGTCGGCGTTGCGTCCGGCGGCACCGCCGCGCTGTGCGGTCCGCCGGAGGCGGTCCGGCCAGGGGGTGCCGTTCCAGAGCGCCCAGAGGGCGTCCTCGACGGTGCCTCCGTCCATGAGCAGCTTGCGCGCCGTGTGCAGCAGCGCGCCGAGCCGCTGCGCGCCCCGCGCATACGACGAGTCGTGCGCCACCAGGCACTCGGGGTGCGCCAGTGTCTCGGCGATGAGGACGTCCGAGGGCCGCGGCACGGGATGGCCCGCGGTCCGCTCCTCCGCGCGCAGGGCGCGGCCGAGCCGGCGCAGATCGGTGCCGTCCATGCCGCCGAGGGGCGAGGTGAGCAGGGTGAGCGCGGTCGCGGGGTCCGCCGGTTCGGCGCCCTCCGCCACCACCCGCAGCGCCGTCAGCAGCGGTGCCACCGCCGGTTCATGGCGCAGCGGCAGGTCGTCGCCGTCGATCTCCACCGGGACGCCCGCCGAGGTCAGCGCCCGGCGCAGGCCCGGTATCGACCGGGATCCGGCGCGGACCAGCACGGCCATCTCCCCCCAGGGCACCCCGTCCTCGAGGTGTGCCCGGCGCAGGATGTCGGCGGTGTTGTCGACCTCCGCACCGGGGGTCGGATAGGTGTACGCCGCGACCCGGCCGCCCTCCCGGACCGCCGCCAGTGCCGCGTCAGCCGGGGTTTGCCCGTCGAGGAGCGCCCGCCGCGGAGCGGCTGTGTCACCGCGGTGCGTGCTCTCGGCGTGCCGGCCGGAAGGCTCGTACTGGACGTACTTGGACGTACGTGGGCTTTCGGCCGGTGCGGCGAGAGGGCGTGCCGGGCGTCGCGACGGGGCAGACCCCGGCTGACGCGGCACCAGCTCCCGGTGCGCCCGGACGGCCTCGGCCGGGAGGCGGGTGAGCGGCATCCGGCGGGTGAGCATCCGGGTCGCGGCGAGGAGGTCCGCGCCGGAGCGGCGCGAGGTGGTCAGCACCTCGACCGGCGCGGGGGAGCCGTCGGCGCGCGGGAAGGCGTGCGGGAAGTCGAGGATGCCGTTGATGTCGGCGCCCCGGAAGGCATAGATGGACTGGTCCGGATCGCCGAAGGCGATCAAGGACCTGCCGCCCCCCGCCAGCGCGCGCAGCAGTCGCGTCTGGGCGGCGTCGGTGTCCTGGTACTCGTCGACGAACACGGCGTCGTACCGCAGGGCCAGCTCGGCCCCGAGCCGCTCCGCCAGCAGCACGGCCCGGTGGACGAGTTCGGCGTAGTCGAGCACCCCGCGGGCGTCGAGCACATCCAGGTAGTGGGCGAGGAAGGACGCGGCCGCGCCCCAGTCCGGCCGGCCGGTGCGGGCGGCGAAGGCGCCGAGCGCCTCGGGGCCGAGTCCCAGCTCGCGGCTGCGCGCGAGCACCGCGCGCACCTCGTCCGCGAAGCCGCGGGTGGTCAGGCAGGCGCGCAGCTCGTCGGGCCAGCGCACCGCCGCGCGTCCGGCGCGCTCCAGCTCCGCCTGCCCGGCGAGCAGTTCGCGCACCGCGACGTCCTGTTCGGGGCCGGACAGCAGCCGCAGCGGGTCGGCGAACAGGTCGGCGTCCTGGTGGGCGCGCACCAGTGCGTAGCAGTACGAGTGAAAGGTCGTCGCCTGCGGGCTGCGGGCGCCGCCGAGCCGCCCGGCCATCCGGTCGCGCAGGTCCACGGCTGCCTTGCGGCTGAAGGTCAGCACCAGGATCCGCTCCGGGTCGGCGCCCCGCCGCACCCGCTCCACCACGGCCTCGACCAGCGTGGTCGTCTTGCCCGTCCCCGGTCCGGCGAGCACCAGCAGCGGTCCCCGCCGGTGCTCAACCACGGCGCGCTGACGGGCGTCCAGCTCAGGGGGGACCGGCGGGCCCGGCCTGGTGCGGACCAGCCGGTAGGTGCCCGCCGACGACCGGCGCGGCTGCTCCGGCGCCGGCCGGGAAGGGCCGGGGAAACCGGTGGAAGGGGTTGAGCTCACGTGGATCGCCGGTCCTGGTGGAAGTGCGGGGCTGGGGTGTGTCCGAGGGGAACGGTCCCCGACGCTACGCCAGGAGAGGGGTGGGGCGCAGAGCGTCCCGGGAGTCATCAGTCCCCCGCCGTCGCCTCATCCGTTCGGGTAACGGTCTTTCCCCCGGTCCCCCCGGTCCCCCCGGTCCCCCCGGGAGTCCCGGTCCCCTCGGGTGTCCCGTGTCACACCGTCCCAGCGCGCCCGGGCCATCGCCAGCCTGGGCAGGTGTCCTTCGGCGGACGGTCCGGCCGTCCGCAGCGGAGTGCCCTCAGCGCGATAGTGACCGAGAGCGCGCAGCTCATGGCCGGGCAGCAGGACACCGTCCGCGCGGACCACCCGCCACCACGGCACCGCGCCGCCGTAGAGCGCCATCACCCGGCCCACCTGCCGAGGACCTCCCTCGCCCAGCCACTCGGCGACATCCCCGTAGGTCATCACCCGGCCCGGCGGAATCAGCTCGGCGACGGTCAGCACCCGTTCGGCATATTCGGGCAGCGCTTCCTCGCTCACCCGGTCCATACTGCCGCAGCCCGCCCACGGCGACCCCGGCAGGACCCGGAGCCTCGCATTCCACAAGATCACCCAGAGTGCGTCTTCGGACTACACGGCGTACGATCCAAGGTCCGCGCCCCCGAAGTGCACCCTGATAACCCATTGCCCGGCCGGGCCATGCCACCATCTTCCGGGCGGTGACGGTGATACGAGAACGAGAAGACCAGGACGAAACGGACGGACGACAGGGCGCGCAGCCTCCCGAAGAGGACCGCGCCCCCAAGGTGCTGCCCGGCCAGGGAAACGCGAACGGCGAACCCGGCGCTCAGGACCCGCAGCCCTGTGACAACGAGGACGGCGAGTTCCCCATCGACAAGGTCTCCGGCGACGAGCCCCTGCTTCCGGCCCGCGTCCACCGCCCCGCCGATCTGGTGCGCCTCTTCCTGGGCATCCTCGGCATCGCCCTGGTGTTCGCCCTCGCCGCCTTCGCCCATGAGACCACCACCGGCCTGGAAAAGGACATCCACGAGAGCACCGGCCGGGCGCCGGAGCTGCTGGCGAACCTGGCCGGGCTCACCGCCAACATCGCCGTCTTCATCGTCCCGGTGGCGTTCGCCATCGAACGGCTGGTCAAACGCGATGGACTGCGCATCGCCGACGGCGTCCTGGCCGCCGTCCTCGCCCATGGCGTCGCCCTCGCCACCGACCTGTGGGTCGCCAAGGCCGCCCCCGAGACCATCCACAACGTCCTCATCAAGCGCACCCCCTCCAACGGCGTCACCGACCCGGTGCACGGCTACCTCGCCCCGGTGATCGCCTATATGACGGCCGTCGGCATGTCCCGGCGCCCGCGCTGGCGCGTGGCGATGTGGGCCGTGCTGCTCCTGGACGCCTTCGCGGTGCTGGTCAACGGCTACACCACGCCGTTCTCCATCGTCATCACCGTGCTCATCGGCTGGACCGTCGCCTATGGCACGCTCTATGCCGTCGGCTCGCCGAACGTCCGCCCCACCGGCCAGCACTTGCTCGCCGGGCTGCGCCGGGTCGGCTTCGCCCCGGTCACCGCGCTGCGCACCGAGGACCGCACGGAGACCGTCCACCACGACCGCAGCCGCCGCTATGTGGTCACCCTGGAGGACGGCCCGCCCCTGGACGTCACCGTGGTCGACCGCGAACAGCAGGCGCAGGGCTTCTTCTACCGCGTCTGGCAGCGCCTGGCGCTGCGCGGCATCATCCAGCGCCGCAGCCTGCAGTCGCTGCGCCAGGCCCTCGAGCAGGAGGCCCTGCTCGCCTATGCGGCCATCGCGGCCGGCGCCAACGCCCCCAAGCTGATCGCCACCTCCGAGCTCGGCCCGGACGCGGTCATGCTGGTGTACGAGCACATCGGCGGCCGCACCCTGGACACCATCCCCGACACGGAGATCACCGACGAGCTGATGACCAGCGCCTGGCAGCAGGTGAAGGCCCTCCAGTCGCGGCGCATCGCCCATCGCAGGCTGGACGGTGACGCCCTCCTGGTGGATCGTTCCGGCAGTGTGGTCCTCACCGACCTGCGCGGCGGCGAGATCGCGGCCGGCGACCTGGTGCTGCGCATGGACGTGGCCCAGCTGCTGGTCACCCTGGGCCTGCGGGTGGGGGCCGAGCGGACGGTGACCACCGGCGTGAACGTCCTCGGCCCCGATGCCATCGCGGACAGCCTGCCGCTGCTCCAGCCCCTCGCCCTCACCCGCATCAGCCGTGCCACGCTGCGCCGGCTCGCCCGGGAGCGGGCGCAGCGTGAGCGCGAGACGGTGCTGGAGAACGCCCGTGCGGCCAAGGAGGCCCGGACGCAGGGCGCCGGGACGGTCGACCGCAAGGCGCTCAAGGCCGAGCGGCAGGCCGAGAAGAAGGCCGTGGACGAGGCGCTGGAGGGGGCCCGCGAGGAGGATCTGCTGGCCCGGATCCGCCGCCAGGTGCTGCTGATCCGGCCCCAGGCGCCGATAGAGCCCGTCCGGCTGGAACGGATCAAGCCGCGTACCCTGATCAGCTTTGTGGCGGGCGCGTTCGCCGCGTACTTCCTGCTCACCCAGCTGACGCACATTCAGTTCGGCGACCTGGTCGACCGGGCCGACTGGGTGTGGGTGGCGGTCGCGGTGGCCTTCCAGGCGCTGACCTATGTCGCCGCGGCGATGAGCCTGCTGGGTTTCGTCCCGGAGAAGGTGACCTTCGGGCGTACGGTCCTGGCGCAGGTCGCGGGCTCCTTCGTCAAGCTGGTGGCACCCGCCGCGGTGGGCGGCGTGGCCCTGAACACCCGCTTCCTGCAGCGCTCCGGGGTGCGGCCGGGCCTGGCCGTGGCCAGCGTCGGCGCCTCCCAGCTCTTCGGACTGGCCTGCCACGTCATGCTGCTGCTGTCCTTCGGCTATGTGACCGGCACCGAACGCAGCTCCTCGCTGGGCCCCTCCCGCACCGTGATCGGCGGCCTGCTCACCGCGGCGGTCCTGGTCCTGGTGGTGGCCGCCATCCCGGTGCTGCGCAAGTTCGTCGCGACCCGGGTCCGCTCCCTCTTCGCGGGCGTGGTGCCGCGCATGCTGGATGTGCTCCAGCGCCCGCAGAAGCTGCTCTCCGGCATCGGCGGCATGCTGCTGCTGACCGCGGCGAACATCATGTGCCTGGACGCTGCGATCCGCGCCTTCGGCGGCGAGCTGAGCTATGCGAGCATCGCGGTGGTCTTCCTGACCGCCAACGCCCTGGGCTCGGCGGCTCCCACGCCGGGCGGCGTGGGAGCCGTCGAGTTCGCCATGACCGGTGCGCTGACCTTCGCCGGGCTGCCCGGGGACCAGGCGGCCCCCGCGGTCCTGCTGTTCCGGCTCATGACCCTGTGGCTGCCGGTGCTGCCGGGGTGGATTTCGTTCACCCATCTCACCCGCAGGGGCGCGATCTAGGGGTGTCCGATGGGTCGGCACAGGCCCTAGGAACTGCAAGCCCTCGCACCCAATCCACCTTGCATATGCGCGACATCTGCCCATAACGTGCCGCACATGCGGTCCTACACCATAGGCCGGGCGGCCCGGCTGCTCGGCGTCAGTCCCGACACCCTCCGCCGCTGGGCGGATGCCGGGCGGATACCCACCCGGCGGGACGCGTCCGGCAAGCGGAGCGTCGACGGCACCGACCTGGCGGCCTTCTCGGTGGCCCTGGCCGCCGAAGCGCAGGGCAGCGAGGGCGAGGAGGCGTACACCACCGCCCGCAACGCCTTCCCCGGCATCATCACCGCCGTCAAGCTCGGCGACGTCGCCGCCCAGGTCGAGATCCAGGCCGGCCCGCACCGGCTGGTCTCGCTGCTGACCCGGGAGGCCGTCGAGGAGCTCGGACTGGCCGTCGGCATGGAGGCCGTGGCCCGGGTGAAGGCCACCAATGTGCACATCGACCGCGCCTGAACACCTCCTGGAGCCACCCATGCACCGTAGATCCGCCGTACTGGCCGTCACCCTGCTGCTCCCGCTGGCCGCCGCCTGCGGCAGCGACACCCAGGACGACGGCAAGAAACCGGCCACCCTCAAGGTGCTGGCCGCCGCCTCCCTCACGGACGTCTTCAAACAGGCGGGCGCCGCTTACCAGAAGACCCACCCGGGCACGACGGTGAAGTTCTCCTTCGCCGGGTCACAGGAACTGGCCGCACAGGTACGCCAGAAGGTGCCCGCCGACGCGCTGGTCACCGCGGACACCACCACGATGGACGGGCTGAGGTCCGACACCAACACCCCCTCCGTCATCGCGAAGAACCGCCTCGTCATCGCGACCGCCAAGGGAAATCCCCGGCACCTCAAGGGACTTGCCGATCTCACCGCCGCCAACCTGAAGGTGGTACTCGCGGCCCCCCAGGTCCCCGTGGGCCGCTACAGCAAGAAGGTGCTCGACCAGCAGCACCTCACCGTCCGGCCGGTCTCCCAGGAGCCCAGCGTCCGGGCCGTGTTGAGCAAGGTCACGCTCGGCGAAGCGGACGCCGGGATCGTCTATGTGACCGACGCGGCAGCCGCCGAGGACAAGGTCACCACCGTCGCCGTACCCGACGCGCAGAACGCGGTGGCCTCCTACCCGGCCGCGACCCTCAAGGCGTCACAGCACGCCAAGGAGGCCGATGAGTTCGTCAAGTGGCTCAGCTCGGACGAGGCCCGGCAACTGCTGCGCACGGCCGGTTTCCAGCAGCCATGAGGCGTACGCCGCTGCCCCTGGCGCTGCCCGCCGTACTGGCGGTGGCCTTCCTCCTCCTCCCGCTCTCGGGCGTGCTCGCCCGTACCCCCTGGGGCACCCTGCCGTCCCGCCTCACCTCGCCCGAGGTCACCGAGGCGCTGCGGCTCTCGCTGTTCGTCTCGGGCTGGGCACTGCTGCTCAGCCTCTGCCTCGGGGTGCCGCTGGCCTGGCTGCTGGCCCGGGTGGACTTCCCCGGCAAGGCGCTCGTCCGCTGCCTGGTGATGCTGCCGATGGTGCTGCCGCCGACCGTCGCCGGTGTGGCGCTGCTTCAGGGATACGGGCGCCGCGGCGTCATCGGCCCCTGGCTGGAATCGCTCGGCATCACCCTGCCCTTCTCCACCGCCGGAGCGGTGGCCGCCGCCGCCTTTGTGGCCATGCCCTTCCTGGTGATCAGCCTCGAGGGAGCGCTCGCGGGCCTGCATCCGCGCTTCGAGGAGACGGCCGCCTCTCTCGGGGCCTCTCCGCTACGGGTCTTCCGCACGGTCACCATGCCCATGGTGCTGCCCGGGCTGATCGCCGGAGCGGCGCTCTGCTGGGCCCGTGCCCTGGGGGAGTTCGGAGCGACCATCACCTTTGCGGGCAACCTCCCCGGGGAGACGCAGACCTTGCCGCTCCAGGTCTATCTGCTGTTGCAGGACGACCCCGAGGGCGCGACCGCGGTGTCGTTGCTGTTGCTGGTCATCGCGGCGGTCGTGCTGCTGGCGCTGCGGGGTCGTTGGCTGGGCGCCGCGCCGTCGGGGGGCACCCGCCTCCGCCGTGCGGGGTCCCCACCGGGCCCACTGCGGCCGCGGACGACGAACGGTCCGCGGACGCCCCGCCCCCGGCCCGTCGGCCGACAGCAGCACGCCCGCCCCCACCCCTTGGACACCACGGTCCACGGCGCGGCAAACGCCACCCTCAACGCACCCCCCGGCACCGCCATCGCCGTCATCGGCCCCAACGGCGCGGGAAAGACCACCCTGTTGCGCGCCCTGCTGGGCCTCACCACCCGCGCCACCGCCGCCCCTCTCACCCTCGGCGACACCGACCTCACCTCAACTCCCACCCACCAACGCCGCATTGCCTGGGTTCCCCAGGACGGCGCCCTCTTCCCCCACCTCACCGCCCTCGCCAACACCGCCTACGGTCTGCGTGCCCAGGGCATGCCCAAGCCCCAGGCACATCAGGAGGCGCAGCACTGGCTGGACCGGCTCGGCGTCGGCGAACTGGCACACCGCACACCGGACCGGCTCAGCGGCGGCCAGGCACAGCGCGTGGCGCTCGCCCGCGCCCTGGCCGCGCGCCCCCATCTGCTGCTCCTCGACGAGCCGTTGGCGGCCCTGGACCAGTCCACCCGGGCCCAGGTCCGCCACACCCTGCGCACCCACCTCGCGGACTTCCCCGGCGTCTGCCTCCTGGTCACCCATGACCCCGTGGAGGCCGTGTCGCTCGCCGACCGCATCCTCGTCCTGGAGGACGGCCACACCCGGCAGTACGCCACACCGGCCGAGCTGACCCGGCGCCCCCGCTCCCCCTGGGTGGCCCGCATGCTCGGCCGCAACGCCTGGCCGGGCAAGGTCGCCGAGGAAGGCACCCTGCTGCTCGACCACGGCACCGCCACCCTGACCGCCGCCACCCCCCTCGCCCCCCGGACGCCCACCGCCCTGGCCGTCGTCGCCCCCGAAGCCATATCCCTGCACCCCACGGGCAGCAACCCGCCCGCCACGGACAACTGCTGGCCCGGCACCGTCCGCGAGATCACCGCCCAGGGCGGCCGGCTGCGGGTGCTGATCGATGCCGAGCCCGAGGTGATCGCCGAGATCACCCCGGCCGAGGCCGCCGACCTCGCGCTGGCGGAGGGCACCCCGGTATGGGTAAACGTGCAGGCCACAGCGGTGACCCTGCTACCGCTGTAACCCATACGCACCACACTGCGCGCGTGACCCGCTCCCCCGCCCGGAGGATGGATGACGTCCCCTCCGCCGTCGACTCCCGGGAGCACACCGTGTCCAGATCCGTAAGGGCCGGATGCCTGCTCTCCTCCGCGCTGCTCATAGTCGCGGTCGCGGGCTGCACCAGCGGCGACGGCGGCAAGGCGGGCGACGGGGCATCGGGGCCCGCGTCACCGCCCGGCCGGAGCCGGCAGCTGAGCTGGGGCGCCTGCCCGGCCCCCGCCACCAGCGAAGGCGCCCCGGCCAAGAAGCCCGGCAACGACTGGGAGTGCGCGACGCTGCATGCGCCCCTGGACTATGCGCACCCGGACGGCGACACCATCGGCATCGCCCTGATCCGCACCAGGGCCACCGACCAGGCCCACCGGATAGGCTCGCTGGTCTTCAACTTCGGCGGCCCGGGCGGCTCCGGGGTGACCACCCTCCCGGCGTTCGCCGATGACTACAAGAGCCTGCGCGCCCGCTATGACCTGGTCAGCTTCGATCCGCGCGGGGTGGGCCGCAGCAGCGGCATCAGCTGTCTGGACGACAAGGACCTGGACGCCTACTACGCCGCCGCGGCCACCCCCGCCACCAAGGACGAACAACAGGCCCTGGTGGCCCGGGTGGAACGGTATGCGGCGGGCTGCCAGCGCAACTCCAAGAAGATCCTTCCCCATGTGGGGACGGTCAGCGCGGCCCGCGACATGGACCTGATGCGGCAGGCGCTCGGCGACGACAAGCTGCACTACTTCGGCGTCTCCTACGGCACCGAACTGGGCGGCGTGTACGCCCACTTGTTCCCCGACCGAGTGGGCCGGGCCCTCTTCGACGCGGTCGTCGACCCGACGACCGACCCCCTGCAGAGCGCCCTCGCCCAGACCCGGGGGTTCCAGCTGGCGCTGGGCAACTACCTGTCGTCCTGTCCGCAGACCCATGACAACTGCCCCACCGAGCAGCAGATCACCGAACTGCTGGACCGGCTGGGCCGGAAACCGGTTTCCGGCGGCGACGGCCGCGAGCTGACCCAGTCCCTGGCCACCAGCGGAATCGCCCAGTCCCTGTACTCCAAGGACTTCTGGGACTATCTGACCGAGGGCGTCGAGGACGCCGAGAACGGGGACGGACGGATCCTGCTCGCGCTCGGCGACGCCATGAACGGCCGTGGCCAGGACGGCCATTACAGCTCGCTGCAGGCCTCGCTCACGGCCATCACCTGTGCGGACTTCGCCCAGCGCTACACCGCGCCCGAAATCGCCGCCAAGGTCCCGGAGTTCCGCAGGCTCTCCCCGGTCTTCGGGGACTTCATGGCCTGGGGGCTGACCCAGTGCACCGGTTGGCCCGTAACGGGCGAATGGCAGAACCCCGATGTGAGCGCCAAGGGATCCGCGCCGATCCTGGTCGTCGGCAACACCGGTGACCCGGCCACTCCTTATGAGGGAGCGCACCGGATGGCGCAGGCGCTGGGTTCGGGGGTCGGAATGGAGATGACATACCGGGGCCAAGGCCATGGGGCGTACGACAGCGGCAACAACTGCGTGAAGAGCGCGGTGGACGAGTACCTCCTGAACGGTACAGTTCCGGCGCACGACAAGGTGTGCTCATAGCACCCATAGCACATAACACCGGTACGGCATACCGCACTCCGTCGAATGTCAGTGGCCCGCACTACGATCGCCCGCACAGAAGTGCCGCAGCGGGCGGCCGAGTTGACCTGGGCAGGGAGGGGGCCGGAATGTCGCCGAACCGATCGCGTGGCGGGCGCCGGGCGCGGCTGCTCACCGGCGCCCTGGCCATCGTGGCGCTGCTGGCGACGCTGATGGCGCTCTGGCAGACGCAGTCCGGCCCCCTGGTCGGCCCGGCGCACCCCCACCGGCCGCCCTCGCGCACCCCCCGGCCATCGGCCCTCACCCGTGCTCCGGCCCCGGCCACCCCACTGCCCGCCCGGCCGCCCCGCGCCCCGCAGTCCACCCCGCACCCCAGGCCGTCTGCCACGGTGCGCTCCGCCGCACGGTCCGCCCCGCGGCCCACCGTGCGGACCCCGCCTTCGGCCCATGAGGCCGTGCGGATTCCTCCGTAGAGTCGAGGGCATGAGTCCCACACGGCCAAGGGCCCTCTCCCTCGCCTCCGCCGCGCTCGCGCTCGCCCTCACCGCCGTCGGCTGCGGTGGCGCCGGCGCGAGCGGCGCGGACGGCGAGGGGAGCGCCGGCAGCAAGGACCGGCCACCGAGTGGCACCCGGATCGACTGGCAGCCGTGTTCGGCACCCACCGCCGCCCAGGGCGGCGGCCCGGCGCCCGGCAAGGAATGGCAGTGCGCCAAGCTGCCCGTACCACTGGACCACGCGAAACCGGACGGCGAGAAGATCGGCCTCGCCCTGATCCGGGCCAGGGCCACCGACCAGGCCCACCGCCTGGGTTCGCTGGTGTTCAACTTCGGCGGCCCCGGCGGCTCCGGAGTGGCCACCCTGCCGCAGCTCGGCGACAGCTACGCCAAGCTGCGCTCGCGCTACGACCTGGTCGGCTTCGACCCCCGCGGGGTCGGCGAGAGTGCCGGGGTCCGCTGCCTGGGCGACCGGGAGCTGGACGCCGCGGAGCTGACCGACGCCACCCCGGAGACCGACGCCGAGCTGCGGGCGACCCTCGCCGCGAACGAGCGGTACATCGCGGCCTGCACCCGGAATTCCGGCAAGCTGCTCCCCCATGTGGACACCCTCAGCGCCGCCCGCGACCTGGACCTGCTGCGGGCGGCCCTGGGCGACGCCCGGCTGAACTACTTCGGCATCTCCTACGGCACCGAACTGGGCGGCGTCTACGCCCACTTGTTCCCCGGCCGAGTGGGCCGGGCCGTCCTCGACGCGGTCGTCGACCCGGCCCAGGACCCCCTGCAGGGCAACCTGGGCCAGACCAAGGGCTTTCAACTCGCCCTCGACGACTACCTCAAGGACTGCACGGCACACGGCAGCGCCATCGGCTGCCCGACCCAGAACGACATCACCACACTGCTGCGGGAGCTCGACAAGCACCCCCTGCCCACCTCCCGGGCGGGCCGCAAGCTCAGCCAGGACGAGGCGGTGAACGGCATCGCCTCCGCGCTCTACTCCAAGGACACCTGGAAGTATCTGACCGTCGGCCTCCAGGAGGCCGTGGTCAAGGGCACCGGCGACACCCTGCTGCTGCTCTATGACTCCATGGCGGGCCGCGGCCCCGACGGGCACTACAGCAACCTGCAGGCGGCCAACCGCGCGATCTCCTGCGCGGACGCGGAGCAGCGCTACACGGTGGACGACGTCCGGGCACACCTGCCGGAGTTCCGGGCCGCGTCGCCCGTCTTCGGGGAGTCCGCGGCCTGGTCACTGCTCGACTGCACCGGCTGGCCGGTCAAGGGGAAGTGGCGCACGCCGGAGGTGGGCGCCAAGGGCGCGGCACCGGTCGTCGTCATCGGCAACACCGGGGATCCGGCCACGCCCTACGAGGGCGCCCGGCAGATGGCCCGGCAGCTGGGCGAGGGAGTCGGTGTCGAGGTGACCTACCGGGGCGAGGGGCACGGGGCCTACAACAGCGGCAACGCCTGCCTGAAGAGCCTGGTGGACGGCTATCTGCTGGAGGGCACGGTGCCACGCCGCGGCACGTCCTGCGCCTGAGGGTACGTACGGGGCCGGGCGGCCCGCCCGGCTCCGTAAAACCCCCAGGGGGTGTCCGATGGGTCGGCACGAGCCCTGCGGCGCTCCCCCAGCTAACGCTGGGAGGTGCCCCCAGGCACGGCGCCTCGCCGCGTTGTCGCATCACCCGAGTACGGCCCAGTACGCGGGAGATGCTCCGCCTTGCGATCCACCGCACCAGACACCGCAGGGCCCGCACCGACCCATCGGACACCCCCTAGTACACCGGCTTCCCGGGCTCCACCTGATGCACCCACCCGATCACGCCGCCGCCCACATGCACCGCGTCCGCGAACCCTGCGGACTTCAGCACCGCCAGCACCTCCGCCGACCGCACGCCCGTCTTGCAGTGCAGCACGATCTTCTTGTCCTGCGGCAGGTCCTGCAGCGCGGCGCCCATCAGGAACTCGTTCTTGGGGATGAGCCGCGCCCCGGGGATGGAGACGATCTCGTACTCGTTCGGCTCCCGGACATCGATGATGTCGATGTTCTCGCCGTCGTCGATCCACTCCTTGAGCTGCTTGGGAGTGATCGTCGATCCGGCCGCCGCCTGCTGGGCCTCCTCCGAGACCACTCCGCAGAAGGCCTCGTAGTCGATCAGCTCGGTCACGGTCGGCCGCTCTCCGCAGACCGCGCAGTCCGGGTCCTTGCGGATCTTGACCTGGCGGTAGGTCATCTCCAGGGCGTCATAGATCATCAGCCGCCCGACCAGCGGTTCGCCGACGCCCGCGAGCAGCTTGATGGCCTCGGTGACCTGGATGGAACCGATCGAGGCGCACAGCACGCCGAGCACGCCGCCCTCGGCGCAGGAGGGCACCATGCCGGGCGGCGGGGGCTCCGGGTAGAGGCAGCGGTAGCAGGGGCCGTGCTCGGACCAGAACACCGAGGCCTGGCCGTCGAAGCGGTAGATGGACCCCCAGACATAGGGCTTGCCGAGCAGCACACAGGCGTCGTTGACCAGGTACCGGGTGGCGAAGTTGTCGGTGCCGTCCACGATCAGGTCGTACTGGGCGAAGATCTCCATGACGTTCTCCGCCTCCAGGCGCTCCTGGTGGAGAACGACATTCACATACGGGTTGATACCGAGCACCGAATCGCGGGCGGACTCGGCCTTGGAACGGCCTATGTCCGCCTGGGAGTGGATGATCTGGCGCTGCAGGTTGGACTCGTCGACCTCGTCGAACTCGACGATGCCCAGCGTGCCCACACCGGCCGCGGCGAGATACATCAGGGCGGGCGAGCCGAGGCCGCCCGCGCCCACACACAGCACCTTGGCGTTCTTGAGCCGCTTCTGCCCGTCCATCCCGACATCCGGGATGATCAGGTGGCGGGAGTATCGGCGAACCTCGTCGACGGTGAGCTCGGCAGCCGGCTCAACCAGGGGTGGCAGCGACACGGGGTCTCCGTAGGTCGGACGGACAAGACGGACGGGACCGTCCCCGCGGGAGCGGGGGTCCTTCAGTTCCGTAACACTGCCACGCCCCGTCTCATTCCGAGACACCCGGTCCGATACGCGAGACGAAATCGTCCCAGTAGCCGGGCACGGACTCCCAGGGGTTCACCCCGTCGTGGTCCGTGCGGTCGGTGAGGTAGACCGTGCCCGCACCCTGCGCACGGGCCAGGGACAGCGCATCGTCGAGGTGTACCCGGGGGACGCTGTGCACCAAGTGGCAGTAGCGGCCGGGCGGATGGCCCACGGTCCATTCGGGGGCCTGGGTCCAGCGATAGCGGGCCCAGGGGCCGGCGAAGGTCACCAACTGGTCGGCCAGCGAGGCGTATCCGGGCACCGGGTACCTGCCGTGCCAGAGCACCAGATGGGTACGCTCGCGCAGGGTGCGCAGCGCGCCGGTCAGCCGCCGGATCCCGGGCAGCGCCTCGGCGTCCAGCGGGCAGCGACACAGCGCGAATCCATCCACCTTGTACCAGTTGAGGAACCGCTGCGCATCCGACAGCAGTTCACCGAACGGACGCGAGCCGAACTCCACATCGAGGTGGCCCAGCACCCGGATGCCCGCCGTGTGCAGCGGGGCGGCGGCCGCCGCGCAGTACGGGTCCGGGCGGTCGCCCGGCCCGGCCCCGGTGCTGCCGAGCACCGCCCAGTCCAGCGGGAGTCCGGGGCGGGAGAGCCGACCCCACTCGACGGGGGCCAGCAGGGGGTGGCCGAAGCCGGGGACGCCGAGCCGCAGCGGGGCCCGTCCGGTCGGTGGCGGGCGGCGGTTGCCCGAGGAGATCAGATACGACACGCGGCCTCCATCCAGATGTCGGCCAGGGACTCCTCCAGCCCGATCCGGGGCCGCCAGCCGAGCCGGTCGCGCGCGGTGCGCACATCGGCCTGCTGCCAGCCGCCGCAGCCGTCCGGGTAGGGGTACGCGGGGGCGGCGCCCAGGTGCGGATCGTCCAGCTCGTGCAGAGCGCCCCCGAACCCGGCGACCCGGGCCAGGGTGGCGGCGACCTCGCGCAGCCGGAAGGCGCGGCCGGTGCCGATGTTGACGGTGCCCTGGGCGGCGGAGAGCGAGGCGGCGTGCACGGCGCGGGCGATGTCCCGGACGTCCACGAAGTCGCGCTGGACGCCGAGGCCGGTGAGCTTGAGCTCGTTGTCGCCGCTCTGCATCGCCCGGCGCATGGCCTCGGCGAGGCGGCCCAGCGGGGAGCCGGCCGGGGTGCCGGGCCCTACCGGGGAGAAGACCCGCAGCACGATGGCGTCCAGGCCGGAGCCGAGCACCAGCTCGGTGGCGGCGAGCTTGCTCACCCCGTAGGGGCCGCCGGGGCGCGGCACGGCGTCCTCGGCGGTGGAGGAGCCGGGCTGGGAGGGCCCGTACTCCGAGGAACAGCCCAGCTGGACCAGGCGCGCCCCGCAGCCGCTGCGGCGCAGCGACTCGCAGACGGTGGCGACGGCGACGGTGTTGTGCCGGGCCAGCTCGCGGGCCCCGCCCCGGGTGGCGCCCGCGCAGTTGATGACGACGCCGGGGTGGACGGCGTTCAGGAACCGGGTGAGCGCGCCCGGGCTGCCGGTGGCCAGGTCGAAGCGGACGTCCGCGTCATCGCCCCGGCCGAGGGCGGTGAGCTGGACGGCGGGGTCGGCGAGCAGCCGGTCGGCCACGAAGCGGCCGAGGTAGCCGTTGGCGCCGAGCAACAGGACCCTCATCGGTGCTGCCCTCGCTCTCGCGAGGTGGTGCGGGTGTGGCGAACGGTCATGTCTCTTGCTCCTCTGACGACTCTGACGACGGGGTGGGGTGGCCGCGACGGACGAGGGTCGGCGCGTGCGCAGGGTCCCCGCGGCCGTGGACCGAGGCCCGGGTCAGCGCGGGGAAGGCGTGGGCCAGCAGGGCGAGCGCCGGCAGGGCGCAGGCCGCCAGGGACAGGGCGGCCGGGCCGTGGGCGTCGGCCACCGCGCCGACCGGCCAGGCCAGGGCGCCGCAGCCGGGCAGCCGGGCGGCGAGCAGCGCACCCAGCGGCACGGCCTCGGCCGCGGCGGCGGCGAGGGTGGCGGTGGCGGCGGGCCGGGCCAGCCCGTGCGCGGCGAGCAGCCGGGCGAGGAAGAGCAGGCAGCCGAGCGCCGCCCCGGCCGCGTAGCCGGGGCCGGCCGAGAAGGTGCCGCCGGTGCGCAGGGCCGAGCGCCCGGACCACAGGAACGCCAGCAGTACGCCGAGGAACAGGGCGAGGGCCACCAGCAGCACGGGCCGCACCCGGGCGTGGAACTCGGCGAGCGAGCGGCTCTCGGCGAGCACCGCCCGGGCCCGCGCGGCGAACCAGTGCGCGCACCAGGCGGCCGGTGCCACAACACAGGCCAGCGCCAGGGCGGTTGGCGCGGCGGCGGCGGCCAGCGCACGGGCGCCGACGCCCTGGTGGTGCAGCAGCGCGAGCAGCACCCGGTCGCCGGCCAGGCCGTAGCCGAGCAGCCAGAGCCAGGCGAGCGTCCCGGTCACCCCCCAGCCGCTGCCGCCGGGCCGTACCGCGCACCGGCCGCCCCCCCGCCACACCGGCCGCGGCAGGACGCCGGGCCGGTCCCCGCCCGGCGCGGTCTCGCCCGCCACCCGGGCGTGCAACTCCTCCGCCAGGGAGAACACATCGCGGTGCCGGTACTCGGCAGCCACCCGGTCGGTGATGCCGCGGGCCTCCAGTCCGGCGGCGATCTCCAGTGGGTCCACCGCGTCGGCGCACAGGGCGTGGTGATGGCGCATCAGCGTCTTCACCGGGTCGGCCGGGCCCGCGGCCGGGGCGTCGGTGGCTATGCCCGCGGCCGCCGGAGCACTGCCGGCGCGGGGGGCCGATACGGAAGGGGTCATCGGCGGCCGGCCCAGGTGGGTGCGGTGGCGCGGGGGGACCAGGAGAGCGCGGTACGGGACCGGGCGGACTCGGCGAACGGGGCGGCCGCCCGGCCGCCCTCGCCCGGGTCGTGCCGGACCGGGGCGCGGGAGAGGATCTCCAGGTAGATGCCGCCGAAGGCGGCGATGTTCTGCTCCACGGTGAAGAGTTCGAGGGCGCGGGCCCGCGCGGCGGCGCCCAGGCGGGCCCTGCGCTCGGGGTCGCGGAGCAGCGAGAGGCAGGCATCGGCGAGGGCGCCCGGGTCGCGTGGGGGCACCAACAGCCCGGTGCCGCCGATGACTTCGCGCACCGCCCCGGCGTCGGGCGACACCGTGGCCCGGCCGCAGAACATCGCCTCGGCCAGGGCCGCCGGGAAGCCGTCCGGGGCGCCGGAGAGGACCACCACGCTGCCCGTCGCATAGTCCTCCGGGCCGCGGGCGGCGGCATGCGAGACGCCCTCGATGGCGGGTCTGTCCTCGGGCGGTGCGCCGATGACCCTGAGCCGTACGCCGGGTTCGGCCGCCCGCAGCGCGGTGAAGGCCTGCCACAACCAGGGTTCGGTCCGGCCGCCGACCGCCAGCAGGGTGAGCTCCCCGGCGTCGGCCCCGGCCCCCTCGGCGCCGGCCTCCCCCACCGCCTCGTAGAGGCCGGCGTCCATGCCGGGGTGGACGGTGCGCAGCCGGACGCGCTCCGCGCCGCACCGCTCCTGCCACCGTCTGACCTGCGCGTCCCCCGGGGTGATCAGCGCGGCCCGGGCGTAGACCTCGGCGGTCAGCCGGCGATGGAAGGCGGACAGCAGGGTGCGGACGGCCGGGGAGAGCCCGGCCGGACCGGAGAGGTAGTACTCACGCAGGTGTACGCGGTACTCGGTGACCAGGAGGGGGGTACCGAAGAAGCGTTGGGCCAGCAGTCCCGGGAGGGCGGCCGGGCCGGCCGAGGTGGCATGGCACAAGTCCACCCGGGCCAGCCCGAGATCGCCGTCCGCGGCCCCGTACCAGTCCTGGGACAGCGGCCGCAGCGCCCGCTCCAGGAGGCCGGTGACAACCAGCAGGTCGGCGACCCGGGCGCCGTAGGCGGCGGGGTGCGAGCCCGGTGCCCGGCAGGCCTCCTCCAGGGTGCGCAGGGCCTGTTCGGAGCGGAGCGCGGCGGCCAGGCCGCCCTCGTCGCGGGCGAGGTCCGCGAGCCCGTAGAGGCCTTCGGCGAAACGGTACGCCTCATCGTCCGGTGCGGTGATCGCGGCGGCCAGCTCGCCGAAGTGCCCGGCGAACCGGCGCCGTTCGCGCCGCCCGTGGCAGCCGTGGGCGCGCCCGGTGCCGCCCGGCGCCGGGCCGCCCCACAGCGGAGCCGCCCGCACCCGGCGGACGTTGCCCGGGAGCGCATGCCAACCGCCGTCCTCCTGGCGGGCGGTGCGGCTCAGCGCATAGACCTCGAACTCGTGCCGACCGAGCCCCCGGACCAGCCGGTCGCACCACTCCCCGCCCTCGCCTGCGGCATACGGGTAACCACCCTCGGTCAGCAGTCCCACGCGCACGAGCGCACCCCCGATTCTCCTCCGTGAGCCCCGTCGGCATCCACGCGATGCGGACGTACGGCAGCCGGGAGCACGCTATGGGGGCGTCCCGGTGGCGCGGCGGACGGTTGTCCGTCGCGCCACCAGAAGGGGTGAACGGGCGTGACCTTCCTGCTTTCCGGGCGTTAACGGCCTTCGGCACCGGGGGTGCGAGGAGAACGGGGCCGCTACTCCCCCGGGAACGGCCAGGGGTTGGGGCGGCAGGTGACCCCGTCCGTCGTCAGGAACTTGGTCTGCTGCATCATCACCGGCGCCGGCGCCCCCGCCTTGGGGCAGGTCTCATGATCGTGCCCCAGCCGGTGCCCGACCTCATGGTTGATCAGCATCTGCCGGTACGCATGCATCTTGTCCCCATAGGTCGACGACCCCTGGGCCCACCGATAGGCATTGATCATGACCCGGTCGGTTGCCGCCGAGTCACAGGAGACATTGTCCTGAGTGGTGTCCAGCCCGGACTGCGCGCACCACTTGGCCGTGGTGGCCGGACTGGCCAGGGTCACCACAAAATCGGCACGGCCGGACGAGACGCGCTCGAATGCGCGAGTGCCGCCATGCCCCCAACTGCGGTCGTCGTTGAGCGTTCTGTGCACGGCCTCCGCGAAGAGCGCGCCATCGAGCGGAAGTTTCTTCTCCACGTCAATGCGGTAACGCAGAACTTCACCCTTACCGGGGGCTTTGTCGTGGCCGCCCACGGTCTCGAAGTCGCCGGACCCCGCCGCCTGCGCAGCCAGCGGGTACTTCCTGGCCATCTTCTGTTCGTAGGTCGCCGGGACCGCGGCGCCGCCATTGGGCGTGGGACGGCTGTCGGAGCGGGAGGCGGCCCCGGGGCCGCGCCGGTCGTCGGTGTCCGCCGAGCGCGCCTGTGCCTTGCCCTCCGTGCCGTCCTCGACCTGGCCCGCCACCACGACGGCCAGCACGGCCGTCACCACGGCCGCGGCCACCCCGGTCACCGCCCGCGCCACCGGGCTGCCGCCGGCCCGGTGGGCGCCGCCGGTCTCGGCGCGCCGGGCGCCGCCCGTCTCACGCCGCGGCACCGGCACCGGCACCCGCGCCGGAGCGGCCTGTCCGCGCTGTGGGCCGATCACGGCCCAGCCCGCGGCCGTCTCCGGCCGGCCCGACTGGCCCGGGCGGCCGCCCGGCTGCGACGACCATGCGGCCTCCTCGACGGCGGGTTCGGGTCCGGCCTGGGGGGCGCGTGCGCTGTGTTTACCCACGGGGCGGGGCGCTCCGTTCAGACGTCGTGGCGGTGTCCGCAAGGAGTTCACGGAAGGCGCGAGCCACCGCGTCCGGGTCCTCCAGCATCGCGACATGGCCCGCCTCCAACAGCACCACCAGCCGCGATGCGCGGAACGCGGCGCTCGCGCGGCGGGCGGTGCGGAAGGAGACAAGCTGGTCGCGTGTTCCGTACACCAGCAGGGTAGGGGCAAGTACGCGCTCGGCCTGACGCCACAGCGAATGCTGTCCACCGACGGTGTAGGCATCGACCAGACCGCGTGTCGCGCGGGCCATGACGTCCCAGAAGTACGGCAGTGCCAGCCGCCGCTCATATTCCGCGGCCGCCGCGGCGAACTTCTCCGGCGTCACCCGCCCGGGGTCGCCGTAACAGAGCGCCAGCAGCTCATGGGTGCGCTGCTCGGGCGTCCAGTCCTTGGTCAGCCGCGCGAAGAGCGGCCCGGCACCCGGCACCGCCAGCAGCGCGGTGGGCATCGCCGTGCGCTGCAGCCGCAGCTCGGGCAGGGCGGGCGAGACCAGCGTGAGCGTGCTGACCAGGTCCGGCCGGACCGCCGCGACCCGGGTGACGATCGCGCCCCCCATGGAGTTGCCGAACAGGTGCACGGGCCCGCGCCCGCTCGCATCGAGGTAGCGGATGACCACCCGCGCATATGCCGTGATGGAGCAGTCACCGTCGTCCGGCGGCGGCGCGTCGCCGAAGCCCGGCAGGTCGATGGCCTCACCGTCGACCTCGTCCGCCAGCGCCGCCATGAGTTCCGACCAGTTCTGCGAGGAACCGCCGAGGCCGTGCACAAAGAGCGCGGGCGGCAGCCCCCGCCGCACGGGCGGCCGGCAGCGCACCGCCACGGTGACCCCCGGCAGGACCACCGTGCGCCGCTCCTCCCCCTCGTCGAGCTGCGAAGAATGCAGAGGGGAAGCCACGGTCAGGGCGCGGCGGCCCAACGACTCGGTTTCGGACATGCGGCAATGTTACGAGACGATCACGCCCGAAACTGCTGTGGCGGCGGTCACAGATCGTCTGGCGGTGCGGAGCCCCGTCTCCTACGCTCGTAAGCGGGAGCACCCGCCAGAGGGGAAGTGCCGCATGCCTGTCGATCCGACCGACCCGGACACCTTCGAGGACGCTGCCGAGGCCACGGAGTTCGACGTCGAGGCCGACGCGGCCGACGCGGCGGAGCAGCACGCGGATGTGTCGCCCCACCACGACGACCCGCCGACCGCCACGGACCCGGACTCCGCGAACGAGGCGGACCGCGCGGAGCAGGCCCGGGTCGTGGAGCTGGACGAGGACGATTACCGGTGATTCCCGGCGCCCGGGGTGACCTGGGGTGACGCATGGGAATTGGCGGGTGGTTGTGGGCTTCCCACAGCGTCCGACAGGTGAAATTCTCCCCTCCGACCACGCGACGCGCGGTTACCCGAAAGTACGATGGCGGGCGCGGTGCACACCCGGGGCACCGCCCGGCGACAGCCGGGGGAGCACGCAACGATCATGGGAGGCGGCGTGACAGCCATCGAGCAGACCGAGGCGCGCCCGCGAGGCACGCGCCTGCCGCGCCGAGCCCGACGCAATCAGCTCCTGGGCGCGGCCCAGGAGGTCTTCGTTGCCCAGGGGTACCACGCGGCCGCGATGGACGACATCGCCGAGCGCGCGGGCGTCAGCAAGCCCGTTCTGTACCAGCACTTCCCCGGCAAGCTGGACCTGTACCTGGCCCTCCTGGACCAGCACTGCGACAACCTGCTGCACGCGGTGCGCACCGCGTTGGCGTCGACTTCCGACAACAAGCAGCGGGTGGCGGCCACCATGGACGCCTACTTCGCCTATGTGGAGGACGAGGGCGGCGCCTTCCGCCTGGTCTTCGAGTCCGACCTCACCAATGAACCCGCCGTGCGCGAGCGCGTCGACCGGGTCTCGCTGGCCTGCGCCGAGGCGATCAGCGAGGTCATCGCCGAGGACACCGGGCTGGCGAAGGAGGAGGCGATGCTGCTGGCCGTGGGCCTCGGCGGGGTCTCCCAGGTGGTGGCCCGCTACTGGCTCTCCAGCGAGAGCTCGGTCCCGCGCGCCCGGGCGGTCCAGCTGATCACCTCGCTGGCCTGGCGCGGCCTCGCGGGCTTCCCCAAGAACGCCCCCGAGCACTGACCCACGGCAGCACCGCCGGCGCCGCGTGTTCGCTGCGAGCGTGCGGGAGCCCGGTCCGGCCCGCCCGTCCACCGGGCTAATGTGTGAAACGTACGGCGCGGCCGACCCGCGCACCCCTCCCCTGGGCTACGCCATGGGGGACCGCACACCTTCGGAGGGACAGTAGCCGTGGAGGTCAAGATCGGCGTGCAGCAGGCGCCTCGCGAGATCGTTCTGGACAGCGGGCAGACTGCCGAGGAGGTCGAGCGTGCGGTCAGCGCCGCGCTCGAGGGCAAGGCGGCGCTGCTCAGCCTGACGGACGACCACGGCCGCAAGGTCCTGGTCCCGGCCGACAAGCTGGCGTATGTGGAAATCGGCCAGCCGACGACCCGCAAGGTCGGCTTCAGCACGATCTGAGAGCACGATCTGAGCACGCGTCTTCGGACACCAACGACGGGGCCCGGGTGAGGAATTCACCGGGCCCCGCCGTTGTCATACGCGGCAGCGGCACCAGGGTTGCCCAGCAGGGTCAAGGGGTAAGACCGCCACGACCGAATTGCACCCGCTTCTCGGCCACCGCACGGGAGGGACTCCACCATGATCCTCTGGGAAGCGCTCGGGTCGGTCCTCATCGGCCTCGCCGTCTCCTACGGAGCACTGCGCTGGCTGCCCGCGCGCTTCGGCCGGTTCCACTCCCGGGCGCTGGCACTGTCGACCGGACCGGTCGCCGGTCTCTTCGGCGCCCTGCTGACACACTCGGTGCTCGGCCCGGGCCATGCGATCGCCACCCTGGTGGCATCCCTCGGCGTGGCCAGCACACTGCTCTCGCTGCTGCTGCGCCCGACGGCCGTCCCGCCCCGCCGGTCAGCGACGGCCTGAGACGCGCCCGCCGAGGGGCCGGTCGGTGGCCGGATCGCCACGGTCACGCCGCCAGGCCGAGCGCGGCCATCCGCTTGGTGTGCGCCTCGGTGATCCTGGAGAACATCTTTCCGACCTCCGCGAGGTCGAAGCCGTCGGCCACCCCGCCCACCAGCATGGTGGACAGCGCGTCCCGGTCGGCGACCACCCGCTGCGCCTGCGAGAGCGCCTCGCCCATCAGCCGCCGGGCCCACAGCGCGAGCCGCCCGCCGACCCTCGGCTCGGCCTCGATCGCGGCCCGCACCTTCTCGACCGCGAACGTCGTATGGCCGGTGTCACCGAGCACGGTCAGCACCAGGGCCCGGGTGTCGGAGTCCAGCCGGGCCGCGACCTCCCGGTAGAAGTCGCTGGCGATCGAGTCGCCCACATACGCCTTGACCAGGCCCTCCAGCCAGTCCGACGGCGCCGTCTGGCGGTGGAACTCGTCCAGTGCCGCGGCGAACGGCTCCATCGCTCCGGTCGGCTGCACATCGATGGCCGCCAGCCGGTCGCGCAGCCGCTCGAAGTGGCCCAGCTCGGTGGCGGCCATCTTGGCCAGGGCGGCCTTGTCGTCCAGCGTCGGCGCGAGCTTGGCGTCCTCGGCGAGCCGCTCGAAGGCGGCCAGTTCGCCATAGGCGAGGGCGCCGAGCAGGTCCACGACGGCGGCCCGGTACTGCGGGTCGGCGGAGGCCTGGGCCCAGTCCTGGGCGGCGATTCCGGTGTGGGCTTCGGTAGGCGCGGTGGCCTTGTCGGGCGTCTCCATGCAGCGAACGATAGCCCGCCCGATCCTGGGCGGAAGTGCCTGGTCAGCCACTCATCGACGGATCCGATCACAGACGGTCCGGACACAGGTGCGGCTTTCCGGGGTACAGTGCTAGTTGGCCAGCCGAGTATTCGGCCGGCCGTCCTCATGCCGGTTCTTTCGGGAGACAGTCCCCGGAGCGCCAGCGGATGCCCGGTCGGTGGCCCGATCGGCTTCCACAAAACCGACCGCCCTCCGCGCGGCGCGTACCAGACGTACGCGCGCCAGGAGGGATCCGCTCGCGGCACGTGTGCTCGCGCGAAGGCAGTGGTCCCGCGCCATCCGGCCCCCTGGCCGGCCGAGTACTCCGGCGCGGTACGTACGGACTCCTCGTACGACCCCTTTCGCCGCCTCGCGCCGCGTCTCACAGAAGAGGCAAACCCCTGAAAACGCAGACTGCATCCACTTTCCGAGATCTCGGGATCCTTCCCGAGACCGCCGAAGCCCTCGAGACCGTCGGCATCGTCAACCCCTTCCCCATCCAGGAGATGACGCTCCCGGTCGCCCTCTCCGGCTCCGATGTCATCGGCCAGGCGAAGACCGGCACGGGCAAGACCCTGGGCTTCGGCCTGCCGCTGCTGGAGCGCGTGGTGGTCCCCGCCGACGTCGAGGCGGGCCGGGCCAGGCCCGGGGAACTGACCGACGCCCCGCAGGCACTGGTGGTCGTCCCCACCCGTGAGCTGTGCCAGCAGGTCACCAACGACCTCCTCACCGCCGGCAAGGTCCGCAATGTGCGGGTCCAGGCGATCTACGGCGGCCGGGCCTACGAACCCCAGGTCGAGGCGCTCAAGAAGGGCGTCGACGTGATCGTCGGCACCCCCGGCCGGCTGCTGGACCTGGCCGGCCAGAAGAAGCTCAGCCTGGCGCACATCAAGGCGCTGGTGCTGGACGAGGCCGACGAGATGCTCGACCTGGGCTTCCTGCCCGATGTCGAGCGCATCATCACCATGCTCCCGGCCACCCGCCAGACCATGCTCTTCTCGGCGACCATGCCCGGCGCGGTCATCTCCCTCGCGCGGCGCTACATGTCCCAGCCGACGCACATCCGTGCCACCGCGCCGGACGACGAGGGCGTCACCCAGGCCAACATCGACCAGTACGTCTTCCGCGCCCACTCCATGGACAAGCCGGAGATGGTCGCCCGCATCCTCCAGGCCGAGGGCCGCGGCCTGGCGATGATCTTCTGCCGGACGAAGCGGACCGCGGCGGACATCGCCGACCAGCTCGCCCGCCGCGGCTTCGCCTCCGGCGCCGTCCACGGCGACCTCGGCCAGGGCGCGCGCGAGCAGGCGCTGCGAGCCTTCCGCAATGGCAAGGTGGACGTCCTCGTCTGCACGGATGTCGCCGCGCGCGGCATCGACGTCGACAATGTCACGCACGTCATCAACTACCAGTCCCCCGAGGAGGAGAAGACCTACCTGCACCGCATCGGCCGCACCGGCCGCGCGGGCAAGTCGGGTACGGCCGTCACCCTGGTCGATTGGGACGACATCCCGCGCTGGAAGCTCATCAACAAGGCGCTCGAGCTCCCCCACGACGAGCCGGAGGAGACCTACTCCACGTCTCCCCACCTGTACGAGCTGCTGAGCATCCCGGCCGGCACCAAGGGCATCCTGCCGCGCGCCGAGCGGACCCGTGCCGGGCTCGCCGCCGAGGAGATCGAGGACCTCGGCGAGACGGGCGGCCGGGGCCGCGGCCGCGGCCCGAAGGAGGCCGCGGAGGAGCGCCCCGCGCGCACCCGCACCCCGCGCCAGCGCCGCCGCACCCGCTCGGGCGCGCCGCTGACCGCCCCGACGGACACGGACACGCCTACGGCACCCGCCGCCACGGCCCCAGAAACCCCGGCCCGCCCGCGGCGCCGCCGCCGCACGCGCGGCAGCGGCTCCTCGGCGGTCGCCGCGGTCGCCGCGGAGGCGGCGGTGACTCCGGTGGCCGCCGTTGCTCCGGAAGCGGCGGTGGCTCCGGTCGCCACGGAGGAGCCGGAGGCTCCGGCCAAGCCGCGCCGCCGCCGTACCCGCGGCGCAGCGACGCGGCCGGAGGCCGCTGTCGCCGCCGTCCCGGCGCAGGCGCCTGCGGCGGAGGCAGCGGTCACCGAGGCCGAGACCGTCGAGGCCGTGGCAGTTGCCGAGGTGGCTGAGGTGGCCGAGGCCGTGGAGGCGAAGCCGAAGCGCACCCGCACGGCCAGGAAAGCCACAGCCGCGGTCGACACCGCCGAGGCCAAGCCCAAGCGCACCCGCACCACAAAGGCAGCCGCTCCGGCGGCAGTTGACGAGGCGGAGGCGAAGCCGAAACGCACCCGCACGGTGAAGAAGACCGCAGCCGCGGTCGACACCGCCGAGGCCAAGCCCAAGCGGACCCGCACCGTGAAGGCGGCGGTGACCGAGGCCGAAGCCACCCCGGAGGCCGTGGAGGCGAAGCCGAAGCGCACCCGCACGGTGAAGAAGGCCGCAGCCGCGGTCGACACCGCCGAGGCGAAGCCCAAGCGCACCCGCACGGCCAAGAAGGCCGTGGCAGCCGTCGACACCGCCCAGGCCTGAGGCCGGGTCAGGCCCTTGAGCGCCGGGCGGGCCACATCGGTAGCCCGCCCGGCGCTCGCGGGTCCGGCGGCAATCGGACGCCGGGATCGGCCGCCGGTTAGCCTCGGGAGATGAGCAGGCCACCCTTTCTCACTTTGCCCCCGCGCGCACGCGCGTATCACCTGGCCACCGAGCGCGGAGAGTTCGCCGTGCACGACGCGCGGCCCGGCTCCCCGCCGCGCGGAACCGTGCTGCTGGTCCCCGGGTTCACCGGCAGCAAGGAGGACTTCATCGCATTGCTCGAGCCGCTTGGCGCGGCCGGCTACCGGGCCGTCGCCGTGGACGGCCGGGGTCAGTACGAGAGCCCGGGCCCACGCGATGAAGCAGCCTACGCACAGGAGCAGTTGGCCCTGGATGTACGGGCGCAGGCCGCGGCCCTCGGCGGGGAGGTGCACCTGCTGGGGCACTCGCTGGGCGGCCTGATCGGCCGGGCGGCGGTGCTCGGCGACCCGGCGCCGTTCCGCTCGCTCACCGTGATGAGCAGCGGCCGGGCCGCGCTCTCCGAGTCCCAACGGGCCCGTACCCGGCTGCTGATCGACGCCCTGGCGCGGCCGCGAACGGACATGGAGAGCGTCTGGCAACAGATGCGGCGGCTGGACGCCGAGAACGGCACGGACCCGGCCGGTTCCCCCGAGCTCGAGGACTTTCTGCACCGGCGCTGGCTGGCCACGGTGCCCGAGCAACTCATCGTCACCGGGCGCCAGTTGACGGTCGAGCCGGATCGCGTCGGGGAGCTGGCCCGGGTGCCGCTGCCGGTGCATGTCGTCTCGGGTGCGGAGGACCACGCCTGGCCGGTGCCGGAGCTCGACGCCATGGCGAAGGAGCTGTCCGCGGTGCGTACCGTGATCGAGGGCGCCGGTCACTCCCCGGGTGCCGAGCGCCCGGCCGCCACCGCCCGGGCGCTGCTGGGCTTCTGGGACGAGCTCAGCCGCCGGAGTCGACGGTCACGGTGAAGAGCCCGCCCTCGGCGTCGCACAGGGTGGCCTCATGGCCCACCCTGGACCGGCGGGGTTCGGCCGCCAGCCGGCCGCCGGCCGCGAGGGCGGCCTCGACGGCCTTCTCGACGTCGTCGACGCGGAAGTAGACGTGCCAGCGGGGCCGGACCCGTGGGTCGGGCGCGGCCTCGACACCGCCGCCGCGCAGACAGGCCACGGTGTGGCCGCCCACCCGCACCATCACGGCGTTGTCCTCGTAGGCGACGTCGGTCTCCTGGGTGTCCCAGCCGAAGACCGCGCCATAGAACTGGGCGGCGTCGAAGCAGTCCCGGGTGCGCAGCTCCAGCCAGGCGGGGGCGGCACCGCTGCCGATGGTCCAGCCGCGCAGGACCCGGCCCTCCCAGAAGCCGAAGACCGCACCGTCCGGGTCGGAGGCCAGCACCGCGCGGCCCTGGCCGAAGGCGAGCGGCCCCACGGCGACGGTGCCGCCGCGCTCGCGCACCCGGGCCGCGACCGCGTCGGCGTCGTCGACGGCGAAGTAGGCGGTCCAGGAGACGGCCACTCCCATGGACCGTGCGACATTGCCGATCCCGGCGACGGGTTTGCCGTCGTGGACCGCCACCGAGAAGTCCTCGCCCAGCGAGCCTGGTCGGAAGGTCCAGCCCAGCACCGCACCGTAGAAGTCCTGCGCCGCGGTGAGGTCACCGGTCAGCAGGCTCACCCAGCAGGGCGTGCCGGGCCCCGCGCGGTCGGAAGCCGACATGGCCGATCGCCTCGTTTCTCTTGTGTGGTTCTCGGGAGAGGGCGGAGGTCGTGCGCACCCGGGCTCGACCACCCGTAGCCAGGGTTCCACTCGCTCCCCGTGCGCGCATTCCGGCGCGCCCGCACCGTGTCAGTACTGCATCCGCAGGTGGTCCCAGAACCCGTCCCGCAGCGCCCGGCGCAGATCCGCGTGCCCCCGCAGCGAGAGCCCCAGCAGCGCCTCTGCCTCGACCAGCAGCTCCTGGTCGATGGTGCCCGGCAGATAGGGGTGCCCGGGCAGCAGTTCGGCGAGCGAGGCGCGCCCGCGCGAACCGAGCCACTGCGCCGCCACCTGGGCGCCCACAAATCGCACATCGTCGCGGGAGGGGGCGGGGCCGCGGTGGGCGGACGCCTCGCCGAAGGGCTCGTAGGCCGTGCGGCGCGTCACATAGGGCTTGCAGAAGTCGAGGTCGAAGGTGCGCTGGCTGTCGACCTCCCACAGCAGCGGCTCGGCCTGGTTGCGCCCGCCGACGGCCTCGATGCCCCAGAGGTGGACCCGGGCGCCATAGCCCTGTGCCGCCTCGACGGCCGAGACGAGATCCTCGTCGCCGCCGATGAGCACCGCGTCGCTGATGGCGCGGTGCCGGGCGAGCGACTCGAGGTCGGTGCGGATGAGGGAGTCGACGCCTTTCTGTTGGTTGTTGGCGTTGAGGTTGCCGAGCCTGACCTTGACGTCGGGGAGCTCGGCGATGCTCTGTTGCTCGGCGGTGTGGATGCGGCGGCGGGCGCCGTCGTACCAGTAGACGCGCAGCAGCCTGCTGTCGGGGAAGATCATGCGGGCCTTGTCGATAAAGGCCTCGATCAGCCCCTCGGCGTCGAGTTCAAAGGCCCGCCGGTCCTCGGTGCCGGCGACCAGGCGGCCCGCCGCGGCGTACACATAGCCCGCGTCCACGAAGACCGCATGGGTGGAGGGGGTGGTCGCGACCTCGGCGAGCACCCGGGTGAGCAGTTCATTGGTGCGCTCGATGCCTGCGGCGACGGCGCCGAGGTCCGGTGGGGCCGGGTTCAGTTCAGTCATGTGGCGGTCGATTCAGTCGAGTCATCGGAGAGTCATTAGTCACGTTAAAAATTTCCTTAGCGTAGGGAATGTTTGTAGTGACCACCTCGTTGGACACGTATGGAACGCGCTGCACCGAAGCAGCGCGCGTCACTGTTCATGCAGTTCTCCTCAGGAGGATCAGACGAAGGGAGAAGCCTTGCGCTTCGAAATCATGCGCCTGGACGACATCGACGGCGCCGCCGTCGACAGCACCGTCGTGGACGCCGCCTCCGTCAACCGGATCGTGCAGCAGGCCGCTTCAATAGGCCAACGCATCTATATCCGCCCGGCCGACACCGGGACGCGCTGAATCACCGCCGCTCGCTCAAACGCGGGACGCCCCCGTACGAATTGATCCGTACGGGGGCGTCCCGCGTTCGAAGCGTCTCACTGTTTGGTGACGACCTGGGTGATGCCGTTGATGATCTGCTGCACGGCGAGCGCGGAGAGCATCATGCCCGCGAGCCGGGTCACCAGCACCACACCGCCGTCCTTGATGACCCGGATGATCAGCAGCGAGTAGCGCATCACCAGCCACAGGACCACATGCATGGCGGCGATCGCCACCCACACCGACACCTGCGCGGCAGCCGAGTCCGCGCGCTGCACCGCGAGGATGACCGAGACGATCGCCCCGGGCCCGGCCAGCAGCGGCATGCCCAGCGGCACCAGCGCGACATTGACGTCCTTGGTCTGCTTGGGCTCCTCCGACTTGCCCGTCAGCAGGTCCAGCGCGATGAGCAGCAACAGCAGTCCGCCGGCGATCATCAGAGCGGGGGTGGTGATGTGCAGATAGTCGAGGATCTGCCGGCCGCAGATGCCGAAGACGGTGATCACGCCGAAGGCGACGGCCGCCGCCTGCCAGGCCATGCGCCGCTGAACCTTGGCCGGACGGCCCGAGCTGAGGGCGAGGAAGATCGGCGTGATGCCGGGGGGATCCATGATCACAAAAAGGGTGAGGAAGAGGGATCCGAAGACAGCGAAGTCGAACACAGTGGTGCCTTGCGAGTGGTGCCGAGCGGGGGGACAAGAGGTGTGCGGGTCAATGCGCACGGCGCACAGGCGCGTACGGGCCTATGGACGTTGTGACGCACGCCCGTAGGTGCCTCGTGCTCCGTGGTGAGCGCCGGGGTCAGCCGCCGGCGCCCGGAACGGGGAACGCGCCCGTCGCCCGGCGCGTGATCTCGCCGTAGATTTCCGGGTCGGTGGTGAACTCGCCGAGCTCGCAGGTCTTGTGACTGCCGTGGTAGTCGCTGGAACCGGTGGTCAGCAGGGAGAGGTCGGCGGCGAGGCCGCGCAGCCGGGCGCGGGCGGGCGCGTCATGGTCCATGTGGTCCACTTCGACGCCGTCCAGACCGGCCGCGGCCAGCTCGGCTATCGCGCTCTCGGGAACGCACCAGCCGCGCTTGGCCGCCATCGGGTGGGCGAGCACGGTCACTCCCCCGGCGGCCTTGACCAGGCGGACCGCCGCAAAGGGGTCGAGCTCGTGCTTGTCGACATACGCCCGGCCGTGGTTGCCCAGCCAGTCGGGGGTGAAGGCGTCCGAGACGCTGTCGATGACTCCCAGCTCGACCATGGCCGCGGCCACATGCGGCCGCCCGACGGCGCCGCCGGCGGCCAGCTCCGCCACCCGCTCCCAGGTGATGGGCACGCCGAGCTCCCGGAGCCTGGCGACCATGCCCCGGGCGCGCGGCTCACGGCCGTCGCGCACCAGCTCGCGCTCCCGGGCGAACTCCGGCTCGGCGGGATCGAAGAGGTAGGCGAGCATATGCACGCCGACGCCGCCCAGGCGGCAGGAGAGTTCAGCCCCGGTGACCAGGGTGAGACCGGCGGGCAGCGCCGCGATGGCCTCGGCATGACCGCCGACGCCGTCGTGATCGGTCAGCGCGAGCACGTCCAGCCCGGCCGCGGCCGCCTTGCGGACCAGCTCGGCGGGGGTGTCCGTACCGTCCGAGGCCGTGGAGTGGGTGTGCAGATCGATGCGCACGACTCAGACCTCCCGGCGATGACAAGGAGCACGGACGGAACCGGATGCGGGACGGAACCGAGTGCGGACAGAACGGACCGGTTCAGGATAACCGCCGGCAAGGGGGTGTCCGATGGGTCAGGGTGCCAGGATGCGCGGCGACAGCGCCCCGCACGGCACCAGATCCACCTCGGCGCCCGCGTCGCGCAGATCCGTGAGCACCAGCTCGCCGTACATCAGCAGGGCCGAGGTCTCCGGCCAGACGATGGCCCACAGCCACAGCCCGCGCGCCTCGCCCGCGAAGACGGCCCGGTCGCCGGGCGCACCCTCGACATGCCAGAGGTGGGTGGGGCGGCCCGCCGCGAAGACCTTGGCGTGCGGGGCGCGGTCGACGCTCAGATAGGGGCCTGGGTCCGGTCCGTCGATGCCCGCGTAGCGGGCCCCCAGCCCGACACCCAGCTCCTCGGCGACCAGCAGCAGCTCACCGGGGCCGCCGAACGGGCCCGGACCCGAGCAGGCCACCGCGGTGGCGCGGCCGCCGCTGCGGTCGTCGCCCGCACAGACCACGCCGGTGAACAGCCAGCCGACCGGCAGCGGCCAGGGCATCCACACCGGGACCCTGGCCCGGTTGACGACGACGGCCAGCGCCTCGACGCTCGGCGGGACGACCGGCTGCAGGGGATGCACCGTGCCATGCACCGCGCACTGCCAGGAGTCGGCGAAGAGACCGGGCGCTCGCACCCGGCCACCGCACTTCGGGCAACTGGGTTCGCCCCTCATAGGGTCCAACGGTCCTCCCAGGCCGCCGTCGCGTCAAGGACGATCACCCGTCCGGAGCCCGCCTCCAGGTCCTACCCCAGCGGAACGCCCGCGCGCAGTGGATCACGCAGATCGGTGCCGTACCGCAGCCAGCGCTCCTCGAGCGCGGCCGCGCCCTGCACCCGCTTCCACGCCGCCTCGTTCGGGGTCATCGGCAGCAGCGGCAGAAAGCGGACCGGGTCCAGTGCCCCGTCCAGCTCCAGATCCTCGACCAGTCCGCCGGACTCGGCGACCAGCACCGCGGTGAAGGGCGCGCCCGGCCACAGCGGACCGCCGGTGTCCAGCGAAGCCCCCGGCGCCACCACCACGCCCTCCACCTGCGGCGACGCGGCAAGCACGGCCAGCGGGCGGAGCACCTGGTCGGTGTCCGCCCGGCCCGGGCGGACGGAGAGGATCAACTCGGCACGCGGACCGCGGAGCGGATCGGCGAGCATCGAGGCCGGGTCGGCCATCGGCTGGGCGGACATGCCGAGGGTGGCGTAGCGGACGACGTCCTCATCACCGGAGGCGGGAAAGCGGAGGACCTCGATGCGGTCCGCACCCAGGAAGGTCACCGCCGCGCGGGCGTCCGGTTCGCCGAGCGCGGTGCGCAACCTGGCCTCGGCCAGGACGAGAACGTCTGACATGGGGCCGAGCATAGAACGTGTATCGAACGGGCAAAGGCGGGGATCGGCACTCCGCACGGCTGCTAGCCTTGGCCCCTGATCAGGGAGTTACGTCCGTCCCTCAACGGGACCGGCCGGAGGAGGTGGGGCTGCGGTGGATCCTAGTCGACCGTGCAGTACCGACGGTTCTCCCGTCCTCCCGCTCCGGACGCGCGTCCGGTGAGCTGAGGTCTTCCCCGGGAAGTCCCCTCGCTCCCGCGGCACTTGACGGGAGAGCGCCGTCCGCTCGCCCCTCCTGCACGCCATCTGCGAAGTTCTCGGCGTTCTCAGCGTTTCCAGCATCCTCAGCGTTTCCAGCGAATTTGCCGCCAGTGCCATCCCACGCATGGCGCGAAGCGCCGCCCGCTTTGCGGACGTACGCCCTCCTCCGGGCATCACGTCCACGTTCCCGGCAGCGTTGTGCCCATGCCCCGGGCTGCCGGGCGGCCCGTGAATGGAGCCAGCCTTGTCGATGATCCGCGACCTCCGTGCCGCCGTCCGCCCCGCGCTGCGCCGGGCCGACTCGCCGTACCCGTACGAGGCCGGCTGCGACACCTCCCACAGCAGCGCCATCGTCGACTGTGCCGTCTACCGCGACGGCAAGCGGGCGAGCGCGCACTGCAGCCCGGCCGAGGCGATGCGCAGGGTGCGGGCGGAGGGCGGCTTCGCCTGGATCGGGCTGCACGAGCCGACCGAGCAGGAATTCGCCGGTATCGCCGCGGAGTTCGGACTGCACCCACTGGCCGTGGAGGACGCGGTACACGCGCACCAGCGGCCCAAGCTGGAGCGGTACGACGACACGCTGTTCACGGTCTTCAAGACCATCCACTATGTCGAGCACACCGAACTCACCGCCACCAGCGAGGTGGTGGAGGCCGGTGAGGTGATGTGCTTCACCGGCGAGGACTTCATCATCACCGTCCGGCACGGCGGCCACGGCTCGCTGCGCACCCTGCGGCTGCGGCTGCAGGACGACCCCCAGCTGCTCGCCAAGGGTCCCTCCGCGGTGCTGCACGCGATCGCCGACCAGGTGGTCGACGGCTACATAGCGGTCGCCGATGCGGTGCAGGACGACATCGACGAGGTCGAGATCGATGTCTTCTCGCTGCCGGGGAAGGGCATCTCGCGGGGCGGTGACACGGGCCGCATCTACCAGCTCAAGCGTGAGGTGCTGGAGTTCAAGCGGGCCGTCACCCCGCTGATGCGGCCGCTGCAGCTGCTCAGCGAGCGGCCGATGGGACTGGTGGACCCGGACATCCAGAAGTACTTCCGGAATGTCGCCGACCACCTGGCGCGGGTGCACGAGCAGGTGGTCGCCTTCGACGACCTGCTCAACTCGATCCTCCAGGCCAACCTGGCCCAGGCGTCCTTCGCGCAGAACGAGGACATGCGCAAGATCACCTCATGGGCGGCGATCTTCGCGGTGCCGACGATGATCGCCGGAATCTACGGCATGAACTTCAAGTACATGCCGGAACTCGGCTGGAAGTACGGCTACCCGGCCGTCATGCTCCTCACCGTCGGGATCTGTGTGACGATCCACCGCGGCTTCAAGCGGAACGGGTGGCTATAGCGGCGGTGCCCCGGTTCGCGTACGGGCATCGTTCACCGGTCGAGCGCATGCATCTGCATTGCCCTGTGTCACCGAGCCCTAGAGTTGGCGCATGACGCTGACCCGGGCACTGATCGAAGAGGCCGCCAAGAAGTCCGGCCTCATCTGGGTGCAGGGACCCGCCGGACCTGCCCGGGCCCTGTGGCACGTCTGGCACGAGGGCGCCGCCCACCTCATCGGCGGCCCCGGCGAACAGCCGCTGGACGACCTCGGCCTCACCGACGGCGGCACCGCGACCGTGACCGTGCGCAGCAAGGACAAGGGCGGCCGGATCGTCACCTGGACGGCCAGGGTCGGCGAGCTGACGGCGGGCGGCGAGGCCTGGACCGGCGCCGTCGCCGAGCTGAAGGGCAAGCGGCTCAACGCGGTGGACGCGGAGGGCATCGAGGAGCGGTGGGCGCGCGACTGCCGCCTGCTGCGACTGGAGCCCACGGGCGACACGGCGCCCCTCCCGGACGGCTCGCTGTCGTCCGTGCCCCTGGCCACGCCCGCCACCACCCGCGGGCCCGTCCCGGCGGCCCTGCCGAAGCTGCTGCGCGGGCGGCGCCGGAAGCAGCGGCGACAGCCGGGCACCCCCTAGTGCCGCGTCAGCCCCCGGCAGGGATCCGCTTCCCGTAGTCCACCAGCTGCCGCTTCGCCGGGACGGCCAGCGCGAAGTCCTTGCCCCAGTCGCCCAGTTCCAGCTGACCGGCCCGGCCGGCCCGCTGGACGCGCAGCGGATACGGCGTCCCGTCGAGGGAGACGTCGAGGGTGCCGCCGGTGCCCTTGTCGTCACCGCCGTTGACCCGGATCGAGCGGACGCCGCCGAGGGTCCGGTGCTCGCCCCGGGACAGCTTGCCGGGCAGGCCGAGCAGCCCGTCCAGCAGGACGTCCTTGTCGGTGAAACCCCTCAGCTGCCGGTAGGAGGGGTCCCCCGACGGCACCTTCACATATTTGCCGCCGAGCTTGTCGGCGGCGGCGGTGCCCCGGCCCTTCGAGGTGCCGTCCGCACGTGACCAGAAGGCCGGATTCGCCTTCAGGAACAGATCGTCGCCGACCCTCAGCAGTTCGAACGCGACGGTGTCGGAGGAGACCCGGCCGGTGCCGCCGGCCTTCTTGAGCCGCATGTCGATCCGGTAGGTCCGGCCCTGGCTGATGACGCTGCCCGACAGATGGACCGCGTCCGCCGCACGGGCGGCCGCGCGCGCCTTGTCCTGGATCGCCGCCGGCCGGAGCCTGCCGACGCCATTGGTCCCCGCGTCGGGGTCCTCGCCGCCACCGCCACAGGCCGTGAGCACCGTGGACAGCCCCACGCACAGGGCCACCACCTGGGCCGCGTTACGGGTTCGCACCTCTGCTCATGCCTCCTGCTCGCCGGTGGAGTACGGCAGCGTACTCGCGCCACCGCGGGGCGGCCCCGGGCGCGTCCATACCCGGACTCCGCCGGAGCGGAGCGGAACCAGCCACGCTAGCCTGAACCGGACATCACAACACCGCGGACGGCCCGAGGAGGTGCCACGGCATGGCGGCGAACGCCAGGGTGTTTGTATCCCACCTCTCCGGTGTGGCCGTCTTCGACCCCAACGGCGACCGGGTCGGCCGGGTCCGCGACGTGGTGGCGATGCTGCGGGTCGGCGCCCGGCCGCCGCGCGTCCTGGGACTGGTCGTCGAGGTCGCCGGCCGACGGCTGGTCTTCCTCCCCATGACCCGGGTGACCGGTGTGGAATCCGGCCAGGTCATCATCACCGGCGTGATCAACATGCGGCGCTTCGAACAGCGCGCCACCGAGACGCTGGTGCTGGGCGAGCTGCTCGACCGCCGGGTGCGGCTGGTCGACACCGAGGACGAGGTCGCCGAGGTCACGGTCCTCGATGTGTCGATCACCCAGCTCACCGCCCGCCGCGACTGGGCGATCGACAAGGTCTTCGTACGGCGCGGCAAGGGCGGGACGCTGCGCCGCAAGGGAGAGACGCTGACCGTCGAGTGGTCGGCGGTCACCGGCTTCTCCCTCGAGGAGCACGGCCAGGGCGCGGCCAACCTGCTGGCGACCTTCGAACAGCTGCGCCCCGCCGACCTCGCCAATGTGCTCCACCACCTCTCCCCCAAGCGGCGGGCCGAGGTGGCGGCGGCCCTGGACGACGCCCGCCTCGCGGACGTCCTGGAGGAACTGCCGGAGGACGACCAGATCGAGATCCTCGGCAAGCTCCAGGAGGAACGCGCCGCCGACGTCCTGGAGGCCATGGACCCCGATGACGCCGCCGACCTGCTCTCCGAACTCCCGGAGGCGGACAAGGAACGGCTGCTGACGCTGATGGAGCCCGGCGACGCGGCGGATGTGCGGCGGCTGATGGCCTATGAAGAGCGCACCGCGGGCGGCCTGATGACCACCGAACCGATCGTGCTGCGCCCGGACGCCACCATCGCCGACGCCCTGGCGCGCGTCCGCAACCCGGACCTCTCCCCCGCGCTCGCCGCCCAGGTGTACGTCTGCCGCCCGCCGGACGAGACGCCCACCGGCAAGTACCTGGGCATCGTGCACTTCCAGCGGCTGCTGCGCGACCCGCCGTTCGTACTGGTCGGCGCGGTCGTCGACACCGACCTGCGCCCGCTGGCACCGGACACCCCGCTGCCCGCCGTCACCAGCTACCTCGCCACCTACAACCTGGTCGCCGCGCCGGTGGTGGACGCGAGCGGCTCGCTGCTGGGCGCGGTCACCGTGGACGACGTCCTGGACCACCTGCTCCCCGACGACTGGCGGGAGACCGAACTGCACGACCACGCCCTGGGGATGAACAATTGAGACCGCCGATGGGCGCCGACCGCAGACGCGACCACGAGCGGCGCGGCGAGCCCGGCAAGCACCGTGATCTGCCGACGGAGTGGACCACCGCGCCGCCGTCCCAGCGGGCCCGGCTGGACCAGCCCAAGGCGCGCCGGCGCCGCCTGCTGCCGGAGTACGACCCGGAGGCCTTCGGGCGGATGTCCGAGGAGATCGCCCGGTTCCTGGGCACCGGCCGCTTCATCGTCTGGATGTCCGTCGTCATCGTGCTGTGGGTGGTGTGGAACACCACCGCACCCGGATTTCTGCGGTTCGACCAGTACCCGTTCATCTTCCTGACCCTGGTGCTGTCCCTCCAGGCCTCCTACGCGGCCCCGCTGATCCTGCTGGCCCAGAACCGGCAGGACGAGCGGGACCGGGTCAACCTGGAGCAGGACCGCGAGCAGAACGAGCGGTCCATCGCGGACACCGAATACCTCACCCGGGAGATCGCCGCGTTGCGCATGGGGCTCGGTGAGGTCGCGACGAGGGACTGGATCCGCTCGGAGTTCCAGGAGCTGATGAAGGAGATGGAGCAGCGGCGGATATTCCCCTCCGAGAGTGAGGAACGCGACCGCTGACAACCCTTTCCGGGAGGTCGGTGATGCCCCGTACCATCGGGGCATGGCTACCGACACCCCTGTCTCCGTCCCCGCCGAAGAGGCGGTGCGCACCGCACTCGCAACGGTCGACGACCCCGAGATCCACCGGCCGATCACCGAGCTGGGGATGGTCAAATCCGTTGACATCGCGGCGGACGGCACGGTCGCGGTGGTGGTCTATCTGACGGTGTCCGGCTGCCCCATGCGAGAGACGATCACCGCCAATGTGCGCGATGCCGTCGCGGGCGTCGAGGGTGTCACGGCTGTCACCGTCGAGCTGGAGGTGATGAGCGACGAGCAGCGGCGCGAGCTGGCCGCCTCGCTGCGCGGCGGCGTGGCCGAGCGCGAGGTGCCGTTCGCCAAGCCCGGTTCGCTGACCCGGGTCTATGCCGTGGCCTCCGGCAAGGGCGGCGTCGGCAAGTCCTCGGTGACCGTCAACCTCGCCGCGGCGCTGGCGGCGGACGGCCTGAAGGTCGGCGTGGTGGACGCGGACATCTACGGCCACTCGGTGCCGCGGATGCTGGGTGCCGACGGCCGGCCGACCCAGGTGGAGAACATGATCATGCCGCCGTCGGCGAACGGCGTGAAGGTCATCTCGATCGGCATGTTCACCCCGGGCAACGCCCCGGTGGTGTGGCGCGGCCCCATGCTGCACCGGGCGCTCCAGCAGTTCCTCGCCGACGTCTACTGGGGCGACCTGGACGTCCTGCTGCTGGACCTGCCGCCGGGCACCGGCGACATCGCCATCTCGGTGGCCCAGTTGGTGCCCAATGCCGAGATCCTGGTGGTGACGACGCCTCAGCAGGCCGCCGCCGAGGTCGCCGAGCGGGCCGGCTCGATCGCCGTGCAGACCCACCAGAAGATCGTCGGCGTGGTGGAGAACATGTCCGGGCTGCCCTGCCCGCACTGCGACGAAATGGTCGATGTGTTTGGCACCGGCGGCGGCCAGACGGTCGCCGACGGGCTGACCCGGACCACGGGCGCCACCGTGCCGGTCCTGGGCTCGATCCCGATCGATGTGCGGCTGCGCGAGGGCGGCGACGACGGCAGGCCGGTGGTGCTGACCGACCCGGAGTCGCCCGCGGGCAGCGCGCTGCGCGCCATCGCGGGCAAGCTGGGCGGCCGGCAGCGCGGGCTGTCCGGCATGTCGCTCGGCATCACTCCGCGCAACAAGTTCTGACGGACCGCGGGCTCAGGGCACAGCCGGCGGATCAGCACAGCCGGTGGATCAGCACAGGCTGGGTCAGCCCAGGCCCTGACAGCCGTAGTCCGCAATGTCCTTGATCACCGAGAAGCCCATGCCATAGGCGCTCATGCCCCGCCCGTAGGCCCCCACGTTCACTCCCCCGGTGCCGGCACCGGCTCCACCGGAGCGGCCGTCGCCGCGCGGATCGGGGGCCGAACCGGCCAGCACCCAGCCGTAGTCGGACTCCCGGTAGCGGAAGTCCGTCGCCACCCCGTCCACCGGCAGCGAGAGGGTGGTCCAGGGGGCCTCGTCCAGGCGGTCGGCCAGCTCCCAGGCGAGGGCGGTCTGCTGGTCGAGCCAGTTCTGCCGCAGGGCCCGCTCCATCTGGGCGGGCCAGGTGTACGAGAGCAGGCCCGCCCCGGCGAGCCAGGCCGCCGAGGACACCGAGGTGGCCTCGAGCACGCCGGTGCCGTCGGCGCTGCGCCGCAGCGGGCGGCTGGCGACGGTCACCACGACCGCGAAGCGCTGGGCCCCGGAGAACTTCTCGGTCCTGGCCGCCTTGTCGGGTTTGCCCGTCCAGTCGGTGCGCAGCGTGGGCTCCGTCCCGTGTCCCGTGGAGCCGTGCTCGACGGTGCCGTCGGCGGCGGTGCCCACCTGCATCAGCCAGCGCCGTCCGGTGAACGCCTCGTCAAGGCCGTACCACGGGAAGGCGGCCTGCAGATAGCCGTCGGCCGACCGCCGGGGGCCGGGCCCGCCCTGCTGCGCTCCCGGTGCCGGGGAGGACGCCCCCGCGGCGGACGCTGTGGCCGTCATGGCCCGACTCGTGGTCTCCATCTGCGCGGTGCCTCCTCATTGCCCCGTGGTCGTGACCGTCCCGTCACGGCGGGCGACATCACCCCAAACAAAGGGAGGATAGCCACCCTCGTCAATGGGGCCCGGCAGGCGAGGCCTCAGGTGGCGTCGGAGTCGAACGGGGGGCGCTCGCCGGGCTGCAGCCGCTCGGGCTTCTTCAGCAGGTCGGGGCCGCTGCCCGAGGGGGCGGCCGGGGAGCTCTCCCGGCCGTTCACCGCATCCGTGACCTCGGCCATCTCCGCCTTGAGGTCAAAGCCGTTGCGGATTTCCTTCAGCCCGAGCTCGTCCTTGTCCAGCAACTGCTTGCGCACAAAGGTCTTGGGGTGCAGGTCCTCGAACTCGAAGTCCTTGAACTCGGGCCCCAGCTCGGAGCGGATGTCCTGCTTCGCGTTCTCGGAGAACTGCCGGATCTTGCGCAGGGTGCGCGACACATCCTGGATCATCTTCGGCAGCTTGTCCGGCCCGAAGATGAGCACGGCGAGGACGACGAGCGACACCAGCTCGAGGGGTCCTATGTCCAGCACCTGGTAGCTCCTATACGCGTGGGTGGCCCGGGCCGGGGGTTCGGGGGCTGTCCCCCGGGAAACACAGTAGGCCGCCCATCACGGTACCTGGACCCGCGGGCGCGGTGGGAGACGCCCGGGCCAACATCTGGCCAACGCCTTCGCCGGACTCGGGGTCAGCCCGCGGTGGCGGAACCCAGGGTGAGCCCCAGCGTCCGCTCCTTGCCGTCGCGCTCCACGGTCAGCGAGAGCCGGTCCCCCGGGCGGTGGCTGCGGACCTTGACGATCAGCTCCTGGCCGCTGTGGACGGGGACGTCGTCCACCTTCTTGATCACGTCCTGGGCGCGGATGCCCGCCTTGTCGGCGGGCCCGCCGGGGGTGACGGCCGCGCCGCCGGAGCTCTTGGCGTTCACCCGGGCGCCGTCACCCGAATACTCCATGTCGAGCGAGACGCCGATCACCGGATGGGTGGCCTTGCCGGTGTTGATGAGCTCCTCGGCAACGCGCCTGGCCTGGTTGATCGGTATGGCGAAACCCAGCCCTATGCTGCCGCCCTGGGCTCCGGAGGCGGAGTCACCGGTGGAGCGGATGGCGCTGTTGATGCCGATGACCCGGGCCTGGGAGTCCACCAGGGGGCCGCCGGAGTTGCCGGGATTGATCGGGGCGTCGGTCTGGAGTGCGTCGACATAGCTGATGTCGCTGCCGTCCTGCTTGTGCCCGCCCGCCGTGATGGGGCGCTCCTTGGCACTGATGATGCCCGTGGTGACCGTGCCGGCCAGGTCGAAGGGCGCGCCGATGGCGACCACGGAGTCCCCGACGCGCACCGAGTCGGAGTTCCCCAGCGCCAGCGGGGTCAGCCCGGACACCCCCGAGACCTTGACCACGGCCAGGTCGTAACCGCTGTCCCGGCCCACGACGGTGGCCTTGGCGGTCTGACCGCCGTTGAAGGTCACCGATATCGTGCCGTCCGAACCGGCCGGCTCCACGACGTGGTTGTTGGTGAGGATGTGGCCCTGTTTGTCCAGGACGAAGCCGGTGCCGGTGCCCTGGGCGCTGCCGCCGCGCACATGGATCGTCACCACGCCGGGCAGCGCGCGGGCGGCGATCCCGGCGACGCTCCCGGGTTCGCGGTCGGTCTTGTCGGCCGGTGACTGGGGCAGCGTCACATGGTGGCCGCCGACGCCGCCGTCCCGCTCCAGATAGGCGCCGATCCCGCCGCCCACCCCGCCCGCGACCAGGGCCACCAGCACGGCTCCGGCCACGATCCGGCCCCGCGTCACGCCGCCCTTCGCCGGGCCCTGCTGCGGGGGCCGCGAGGCGGCCGCCCAGGGGTCGTACTGCCAGGGCCCGCCCGGGGGTGCGACGGGTGCCGGGGGCGCCGGGCGGGGGGCGGCGGTCATCAGCGGGGGCTCCCCGGCGGGCGGGAGGTGGCCGCCCTGCGCGGGGGTGGTCATCGGTGCCGCCGGAGCCGATGGCCCGGGAGGCGCCCCCAGCTGGACCGGGGGCGCGGGCGCCCAGGGGCCGGGGTGGCCGTACGGGGGCGTGCCGTAGGGGTCGGGGGCGTGCCGGGGAGCCGGGGCGCCGCCCTGCCCCGGGACCGGGGGCGCCGCGGCGGCGGGCGCGGCCTCGGGACGGGGCGGCGGCTCGGCCGTGACTCCCGGGCCGGGCTGCCGGAGCGGCGGCTCGAGACTCCAGTCCGCCTCCTGACGGGGACGGTTCCACCAGTGCTTGGGCTCGGATCCGGAAACCGGCGCCCTGTCCTCGTCCATGCCTCTCCCCCCAACGATCGACCGGGGCCCTGCCCGGCACCGGAAGGCAGCGCCGGGGCGTGCGGCCCACCTGCGATTCAACCAGGTCCTGCGCGGCGTTTGCAGCGGCCCCGGCCTCGCCGGGTGCGGCTCAGGGGGTGTCCGATGGGTCGGCACGGGTTCCGCGGCGCCTGGCACGGCGCCTCGCCGCGTTGTCGCATCACCCTCCCCCATAGCCC
>NZ_JBDJPF010000036.1:0-69000 GCF_054957865.1 Streptomyces xingningensis | reverse complement strand
GGGGGGGGGGGGGGGGGGGGGGGGGGGGGGGGGGGGGGCGGGGGGGGGGGGGCGCGGGGGGGGCGCCGGGGGGGGGGGGGGGGCCGCGCGGGGGCGGGCCGGGGCCCCCCCCCCCCCCCGCCGCCCCCGGGGGGGGCGCAACCCCCCGCGGCGGGGCCGCCCCCGGGCGGGCGCGGCCCCCCCCCCCCCCCCGGGGGGGGGGGCGCCCCGCCGGGCGCCAGGAGACCGGCACATACCCCCGCCCCGAGACCCCCCCATTGGGCCATTGGGGCCGCCTCGCAGGTGCCCGCCCGGCCCGCCGCGCGGGGGCCCCGCGGCCGGTCTCCGGCCCCTGCCCCTGCCCGGCCCGCACTGGCCCCCGGGGGCGGCGGGCGCGTCCCACCCGCGGCGGGGCGTGTGCTGATCATTCTGCCACGCCCTACGGGCCCGGGTCAGCCGGTCACCCGGGATACCAGCGCGTCACCGATCTCTTCGGTGGTGCGCACCGCCCCCGCACGCCCCGCCAGGTCCTGGGCGACGGCGGTCTCGATGCGGTCCGCCTCCGGCTCGTACCCGAGGTGGCGCAGCAGGAGTGCCACGGACAGGACGGCGGCCGTGGGGTCGGCCTTGCCGGTGCCCGCGATGTCGGGCGCGGAGCCATGGACCGGCTCGAACATGGAGGGGAAGGCGCCCTCGGGGTTGATGTTGCCGGAGGCGGCGGTCCCGATGCCGCCGGTGACGGCGGCGGCGAGGTCGGTGAGGATGTCGCCGAAGAGGTTGTCGGTGACGATGACGTCAAAGCGCTCCGGCTGGGTCACCAGGAAGATCGTCGCGGCGTCGACATGCAGATAGTCGGTGGTGACCTCGGGGTACTCCCGGCCGACCCGGTCGAAGGTGTTCTTCCACAGGTGGCCCGCGTGGACCAGGACGTTGTTCTTGTGGACCAGGGTCAGCTTCCTGCGCGGCCGGGCCTGGGCCCGGGCGTATGCGTCGCGCACCACGCGCTCCACGCCATAGGCGGTGTTGACGCTCACCTCGGTGGCCACCTCGGCGGGGGTGCCGGTGCGCAGCGAGCCGCCGTTGCCGGTGTACGGGCCCTCGGTGCCCTCGCGGACCACCACGAAGTCGATGGCCCGCTCGCCCGCGAGCGGCGTGGCCGTGCCGGGGAACAGCCTGGCCGGACGCAGGTTCACATAGTGGTCGAAGGCGAACCGCAGCTTGAGCAGCAGCCCGCGCTCCAGCACCCCGGAGGGCACGGAGGGGTCGCCGACCGCCCCGAGCAGGATCGCGTCGTGCCGCTTGAGGGACTCCAGCTCATCGTCCGGAAGGGTGTCGCCGGTCGCGTGCCAGCGGCGGGCGCCCAGGTCGTACTCCCGGGTCTCCAGCTTCACTTCGGAAGGGAGTACCGCCGAAAGGACCTTGAGCCCCTGGGTCACGACTTCGGAGCCGATGCCGTCACCGGGGATCACTGCGAGGCTGATGCTGCGAGCGCTGCGAGACATAACCGGACCGTACTCTGCTGTCCCGCTGGATGACACACGTCGTCCACCATGCGGACAGATTGCCATCCGGTCAGTCCTGGTTCATCTGAAGTACGTGACGCCGTCGCCGATTCCTGGCACGTTTCCCGGCATGGACACACCACGGGTAGGCATCCCCGACCGCCTCGCCGACCGCATGACCATGGCCGAGCAGCACGAGTATCTGCGGAGCAAGTTCACCCGGCGCGGGATGCTCCGCGCCTCGGCCGTGACCGCCGGAGCGGTCGCGGGCACGGGGCTGCTCTCCCCCGGCACCAGCGCCTACGCCCAGCCGCTCTCCCCCACGCTGATCAGCTCCCCGGCCACCGCCAGGGTCGACGGCTCGCTGGTCGCCCCCTTCGGCCGCCATCTCGCCTTCGGCGCCGACCCGAAGACCCAGATGCGCGTCTCCTGGCAGGTGCCCTTCGCCGTCAAGCGCCCGTTCATCCGGATCGGCCTGAAGCCCTGGGACCTCAGCCGCAAGATCGAGGCCGAGGTGCGGCATCTGCACACCCCCGCCCTGTCCAAGAAGCTCCCCGCCGTCGAGCAGTTCTATCTGCACGCCCACCTGGACAACCTCCGCCCCGGCCAGACCTATTACTACGGCGTGGGCCACACCGGCTTCGACCCCGTCGACGCACGCCACTTCGGGACCATAGGAACCTTCCGCACGGCCCCGGCCCGCCCCGGGAAGTTCACCTTCACCGCCTTCGGCGACCAGGGCGTCAGCTATCACGCGCTCGCCAACGACCAGTTGATCCTCGGCCAGGACCCTGTCTTCCACCTGCACGCGGGCGACATCTGCTACGCCGACAACAGCGGCGAGGGCAAGCCGGACGACGTCTACGACGCCCGCACCTGGGACCAGTTCCTCGCCCAGACCGAGTCGGTGGCCAAGAGCGTGCCCTGGATGGTGACCACCGGCAACCACGACATGGAGGCCTGGTACTCCCCCAACGGCTACGGCGGCCAGAGCGCCCGCTGGACGCTGCCGGACAACGGCTTCGACGCCCGGCACTCGCCGGGCGTCTACTCCTTCACCTACGGCAATGTGGGCGTCGTGGCGCTGGACGCCAACGACGTCTCGTACGAGATCACCGCCAACACCGGCTACAGCCAAGGCAAGCAGACCAGTTGGCTGGACCGGCGGCTGCGGGAACTGCGCGGGCGGCACGGCATCGACTTCATCGTGGTCTTCTTCCACCACTGCGCCTTCTCGACGACCAATGGGCACGCCTCCGACGGCGGGGTCCAGGACACCTGGGTACCGCTCTTCGAGAAGCACCAGGTGGACCTGGTCATCAACGGCCACAACCACGTCTATGAGCGCACGGATGCGATCAAGGGCAGGCGGGTCGGCAGAAAGGTACCGATCGGCGCGAGCACCGACTCCGCACGGGACGGCATCGTCTATGTCACCGCGGGCGGCGCCGGCAAGTCGCTGTACGACTTCCCGGCGCCGGACAGCTACGAGGGGCACGCCAAGGACGTCGACAGCATCCCCAGCTACCACTGGGTCAGGGGCGGCGGCCGGCACAAGGAGCAGGTGGAGTGGTCCCGGGTGCGCTACACCGGCTACTCCTTCCTCGCCGTGGAAGCCGAGCCCGGCCGCCACCCGCGGCTGCGGGTCACCGCGCTGGCGGAGAGCGGGGAACGGGTCGATCACTTCGAGGTGACGCGGAGCGGCGCCTCGAAGAGCTAGCACCGTGAGGTGACGCGGAGCGGACGCTAAGGCGTGTCCGACGGGTCAGTGCCCCGTCGAGCCTCCGTTGTCCCGGCGGTCCAGCGCCCGCTGCAGCGCTTCGGCGGCATTCGCCCGGTCGGATTCATGCTCGGCGGTACGGACCGTACGGCGGCGGCGGACAGCGGTTTCGGCCATGGTGACGTCTCCTTCTGCGAGGGAACGAAAAGCCGGGAAAGGGGCGGGGGCCCGGGTGCGGCAGGGATCACCTGCGCTCACGCACCCGGCCGCAACCGCCTGCGCTCGATCGAGCGGGACGTTCGGCTGTTTCCACGCTAAGCCAGCGGCGCATCGCTGTCTGCCCCATTACTGGGACTTCCTACTATCTGAGACAGCCCTGCCCCCGACCGGCCCGGAGCCGGTCGGGGGCAGGGCACCCCACGGGGCGGATCAGCCCATGTGCGGGTAGCGGTAGTCGGTCGGCGGAACCAGCGTCTCCTTGATGGAGCGGGTCGAGACCCAGCGCATCAGGTTGCTGGCGGCCCCGGCCTTGTCATTGGTGCCGGAGGCCCGGCCCCCGCCGAAGGGCTGCTGCCCGACGACCGCCCCGGTCGACTTGTCGTTGATATAGAAGTTGCCCGCGGCGAAGCGGAGCTTCTCCATCGCATCGGCCGCCGCCGCCCGGTCCTGGGCGATGATCGAGCCGGTCAGACCGTAGGCCGAGACGGACTCCATCTGGGCGAGCATCGCCTCGAAATCGGCGTCCTCATAGACGTGGACCGCCAGGATCGGACCGAAGTACTCGGTGGTGAAGACCTCATTGGCCGGGTCCGTGCACTCGATGACGGTCGGGCGGACGAAGTAGCCCACCGAGTCGTCATAGGTGCCACCGGCGATGATCTCGCAGGACGGGTCGGCCTTGGCGCGGTCGATCGCAGCCTTGTTCTTCGCGAAGGCGCGGTCGTCGATCACGGCACCGATGAAGTGCGCCAGGTCGCTGACATCACCCATGGTGAGGCCGTCCACCTCGGCCGCGAACTCCTCCTTGAAGCCGTTCTCCCAGATGGAGCGCGGGACATAGGCGCGGGAGGAGGCCGAACACTTCTGGCCCTGGAACTCGAAGGAGCCACGGGTCAGGGCGGTCTTGAGGATCGCCGGGTCGGCGCTCGGGTGGGCCACCACGAAGTCCTTGCCGCCGGTCTCGCCGACCAGCCGCGGGTAGGACTTGTACTTCTCGATGTTGTTGCCGACCGTCTTCCACAGGTACTGGAAGGTCCTGGTCGAACCGGTGAAGTGGATGCCCGCCAGCTCGGGATGGTTCAGGGCCACCTCGGAGACCGCGACGCCATCACCGGTCACCAGGTTGATCACGCCCTTGGGCAGGCCCGCCTCCGCCAACAGCCGCATCAGCAGCACCGCGGAGTGGGTCTGGGTCGGGGACGGCTTCCACACCACGACATTGCCCATCAGGGCGGGCGCGGTCGGCAGGTTGCCGGCGATCGCCGTGAAGTTGAAGGGCGTGATCGCGTAGACGAAGCCCTCCAGCGGACGGTGGTCGCTGCGGTTCCAGACCCCGGCGGAGTTGGCGACCGGCTGCTCGGCGAGGATCCGGCGCGCAAAGTGCACATTGAAGCGCCAGAAGTCGACCAGCTCACAGGGGGTGTCGATCTCGGCCTGCTGCGCCGTCTTGGACTGGCCGAGCATGGTGGAGGCGGCCAGCGTCTCGCGCCAGGGACCGGCCAGCAGCTCGGCCGCGCGCAGGATGATCGCGGCGCGGTCGTCGAAGGACATCGCCCGCCAGGCCGGAGCGGCGGTCAGCGCCGCGTCGATCGCGTCCTGCGCGTCCTTCTGCGTGGCGTTGTGGAACGTGCCGAGCACCGCGGCGTGGTTGTGCGGCTGGACGACCTGGAACGCCTCACCGCCGCCCATCCGCTGCTCGCCGTTGATGGTCATCGGCAGGTCGATGGGGTTGCCCGCGAGCTCCTTGAGCTTGGCCTCGAGGCGGGCACGCTCCGGGGAACCGGGGGCATAGCCGTGCACCGGCTCGTTGACCGGGGCGGGGACCTGGGTCACGGCGTCCATGGGTCTTGTCTCCTTCAGTACGTGGGGTCGGGGAAATGTCAGCCGCGCGTCGCGAGCGACCGCAGGCGGTGCTTGCCCGGGGGCGACCCCCGGACTCCCGGCCTGGGTGCCACGACGCCCGTCGGTCAGCCGCGCGTCGCGAGCGACCGCAGGAAGAACGTCAGGTTCGCCGGGCGCTCCGCCAGCCGCCGCATGAAGTAGCCGTACCAGTCGGTGCCGTACGGGATGTACACCCGCATGCGGTGACCGTCCGCGACAAGCCGCTGCTGCTCGGCCGCACGGATGCCGTACAGCATCTGGAACTCGTACTCATCCAGTTTGCGCCCATTGCGGCGGCCGAGCTCCTGAGCGATGGCGACCATGCGCGGATCGTGCGACCCGACCATCGGATAGCCCTTGCCCGCCATCAGGATCTTCAGGCAGCGGACATACGCCAGGTCGACCTCGCGCTTGTCCTGGAAGGCCACGGACGCCGGCTCCTTGTAGGCGCCCTTCACCAGCCGCACCCGGGAGCCCTCGCCCGCGAGGGCACGGCAGTCCTCCTCGGTGCGGAAGAGGTACGACTGGACGACGGCGCCGGTCTCCGGGAAGCGCTTGCGCAGCTCGGCGAGGATCGCCAGCGTGGAGTCGACCGTGGTGTGATCCTCCATGTCCAGCGTCACCGTGGTGCCGGCCTCGGCCGCGGCCTCGACCACCGGAGTGACATTGGCGAGCGCCAGGTCATGACCACCGGGCAGCGCCTGGCCGAACGCGGACAGCTTCACGGACATCTCGGCCCGCGCGCCCAGGCCCTCGCCCTTCAGCGACTCGGCCAGCGCCAGATAGGCGTCCCGGGCGCGCAGCGCCTCGGCCGCATCGGTGATGTCCTCACCGAGGTGGTCCAGGGTGACCTCGAGGCCGCGCTGGTTCAGGGACCGTACCGCGGCCAGGGACTCGGCCAGGGCCTCGCCGGCGACGAAACGGTCCACCACGGGGCGGGTGACCGGCGCGGCCGAGACGATACGGCGGATGGCATCGCTACGCGACGCGGCGAGCAGCACGGGACCCAGCACGGGCACCTCCACGATGACGGCCGATTCCACGGGGGAAGACGGCATACGTAACTCATCGTGAAACCTAGGGTTCGCGTCCACTGTGCAGCCATCGACAGCTGTCACGCATCCGTGGCCGGGATCTCAGACAGATGTATGACAATGGTCCGCGGTAGGCGGCGGAAGGGAGCACAGCGCGGTGATACGTGGCGAGTATCAGCAGCTCGTGGACGAGATTTCGGCGACATTCGGTGCTCCCGCGACGCTGGAGGACCGGGATTTCGGGCTGATCGCCTTCGGCGCCCATGGGGGCGACGACCTGGAGCTGACGATGGACCCGGTGCGGACCCGGTCGATCCTGCAGCGCCGGTCGACGGCGGCGGTACGGGCGTGGTTCGAGGCGTTCGGCATCGCACGGGCGCGGCAGCCGCTGCGCATCCCGCCCGATCCGGCGGCCGGGGTGTTCAAGGGCCGCATCTGCCTGCCCGTGCGGCACCGGGGCATGGTGCACGGATATGTGTGGCTGCTGGACGACGAGCAGTTGGCGGGCCTGGAGCTCGGCGGCCCCGGCACCGATCCACGGGTGGTCCAGGCCATGGAGACCACCGCCAGGATCGGCGCACTGCTGGCGGCGGAGGCCCAGAGCGGGGCCGAGCTGGGCGAGCTGCTGCGGGAGCTGCTGACCGCGCGGCCCGCGGGCCGCGCGGCGGCGCGTGGCGCGCTGCGGGAGGCGCTCGGCGCGGCGGCGGAGGGGCCGCTGGCGCTGGTGGCGGTGGCGCCCTGGCAACTGGACGATTCCGACGGTTCCGGCGACTCCGGGGCCCGGTCCGGTACCGACGGGCCCGGGTCCGTGATCGCCGCCCAGTCCGGGGTGGCGGCGCTGTGCGCGATCGCCGGCTGTCTGCCCGATGGTTCGGCGGCGCTCGCGGCCCTGGTCCGGCTGCGGGCCATGGCCTCCCCCGCCCCGGCCCGCGCGGCCGCCGACCGGCTGCTGCACTCGCCCCGCGCGGGACACTCCCTGGCGGCGGCCGGCCTCGGCACTCCCCGGCGCGGTCTGACGGAGCTGCCCGAGGCCTGGGCCGAGGCGCTGGCCGCCGCGCGGGCGGCGGGCGCGGAGCGCCGCCTGGGCCCGGTGGCCGAGTGGGCGGCCATCGGACCGTACCGGGTGCTGACCGGGCTCCCGGCGGAGCGGGCGGCGGATCCGGTGGTACGGCCGCTGTTGACGGGCCCGCACACCGAACTGGCCCGCACCGCCGAGGTGTACCTCGACTGCGCGGGCCAGGCCGGGCGCGCGGCGGCGGCCCTCGGTATCCACCGGCAGACGCTCTACTACCGCCTGTCGCGGGTGGAACAGCTGACGGGGCTCGATCTGGACAACGGCGAGGACCGGCTGCTGCTGCACATGACCCTCAAGGGGTCGCGCCTCGGTTAGGTTGCGGGACCCGCGATTCCGCGCGCTGCCCACGGATCTGATCTCCGGCATCCGCGCCGTCAACCGGGGACGCCGTTGTCGCCCCCAGTCTGACGCGCCGTCTGCTCAACCGGTTCGCCCAGCACTTCCCGGGCCCCGAGCCACACGCTTCGCGCCGGGACGCACGGCCGGCCCGCCTCACCGGCCGGGAGCGCGAAGTCCTCATCGCCATCGCCAACGGCCGTACCAACCACGAAATCGCCGAGCTCCTCGTCGTCGCGGAATCGACCGTCAAGACCCGCATCGGCCGGATCCTCGCCACGGTGGAAGCACGTGACCGCGTCCAAGCGGTCATCTTCGCCTACGACGCCGGGCTCGTCCGACCGGCATAGCGGAAATGGCAAGGAGATTGCCTCCTCCTTGCCACTTTCAACCTATAGCGCACGGGGGGCCTTGCGGCAAGACCCGGGTCGTGGCGCAGAATCTCCGTCCGAAGCCGGAACCTGCGGAAATCAGGGATTCGCGAAATACCTGCATACCTGCGCTTTGCCGAAGTGCGGCCGGCCGAAGTGCAACTTGTTCAATGGGGGGCTTGATGATTGACGTGATCGTGGTCGGCGGCGGACCGACCGGCTTGATGCTGGCCTGCGAGTTGCGGCTGCACGGCGTGCACGTGCTCGTGCTGGAGAAGGAGGCGGAGCCGGCCGCGTATGTCCGCGCGCTCGGCCTGCACGCGCGCAGCGTAGAGGTGATGGACCAGCGCGGTCTGCTGGAGCGGTTCCTCACGCATGGGCAGAAGTACCCGGTCGGTGGTTTCTTCGCCGCCATCGACAAGCCCGCGCCCGACCTGGACACCTCGCATCCCTACGTCCTCGGCATCCCGCAGACCACCACCGATCGCCTGCTGGCCGAGCGCGCCGCGGAGCTCGGCGCCGAGATCCGGCGCGGCTGCGAGCTGGTCGGGCTGAGCCAGGACGAGCATGGGGTGACCGTCGAGCTGGCCGATGGAGGCACCCCCGGCAATGGGGGCGCAGCCGCCGGGGGAGGGGGCGGCGCACGGCTGCGCTCGCGGTATCTCGTCGGCTGTGACGGCGGCCGCAGCACGGTGCGCAAGCTGCTCGGTGTCGGCTTCCCGGGCGAGCCCACCCGGGTCGAGACGCTGCTGGGCGAGATGGCGGCGGCCGAGGATCCGGCGACGGTCGCCGCCATCGTCGGGGAAGTCCGCAAGACCCAGAAGAGGTTCGGTCTCGGGCCCCTCGGGGACGGGGTGTACCGCGTGGTCGTGCCCGCCGAGGGGGTGGCCGAGGACCGCACGGCCCCGCCGGCCCTGGAGGAGTTCAAAAAGCAGCTGCGGGTGTTCGCCGGCACCGACTTCGGCGTGCACTCGCCGCGCTGGCTGTCGCGCTTCGGCGACGCCACCCGGCAGGCCGAGCGCTACCGGGTCGGGCGGGTGCTGCTGGCCGGCGACGCGGCGCACATCCACCCGCCGATGGGCGGGCAGGGCCTCAACCTCGGTGTCCAGGACGCGTTCAACCTCGGCTGGAAACTGGCCGCCGAGATCGCCGGCTGGGCACCGGAGGGGCTGCTGGACAGTTACCAGGCCGAACGGCACCCGGTGGCCGCCGACGTACTGGACAACACCCGCGCGCAGGCGGAGCTGATGTCCACCGAGCCGGGTCCCCGGTCGGTGCGCCGGCTGGTATCGGAGCTGATGGACTTTGAAGAGGTGAACCGCCACCTGACCGAGAAGATCATTGCGATCGGGGTCCGCTACGACTTCGGCGAGGGGCACGAACTGCTCGGCCGGCGGATGCGGGACCTGGAGCTGAAGCAGGGGCGCCTCTATGAACTCATGCGCGGCGGCCGCGGGCTGCTGCTCGACCGGACCGGCCGACTCTCGGTGGCGGGCTGGGCAGACCGGGTCGACCGCGTCGCCGACGTCAGCGAGGAACTGGACGTACCCGCCGTGCTGTTGCGGCCGGACGGCCATGTGGCGTGGGTCGGTGAAGATCAGCAGGAGCTGCTCGGCCTGCTGCCCAAGTGGTTCGGCGCTGCCGTCGGCTGAGCGCGCGGCGGTGGCTCGCGCGGGTGTACCCCGTGGACCGGTACGCCCGCGCACCTGGGGGCCGCCAAGGGTCCCGAACGCCGCCGCCCTCACTCCTCGGCGAAGGTGATGGCCTGCACCGGACAGGCCCGCACCGCCTCCTTGACGAGCGGCTCGCCCGCGCCGTCCTCCCGGCCCGGGAGCACGGCGCCGAAGCCGTCGTCGTCCGAGGTGAAGACGCTGGGGGCGGTGAGGGCGCACTGGCCGGAACCGATGCAGAGGTCGGAATCGATGCTGACGCGCATGGTGGTGCTCCGTTCTGCGGTCACCAGGTGACCGGGAGGGCGATGAGTCCTTGCAGGGAGCCGCCGGGCTTGGCGGGCACCTCATCCGGGGCAACGGCCAGACGCAGGGTGGGGATACGGGCGAAAAGCGAGGAGAGGGCGATTTCCAGCTCCAGCCGGGCCAGGTTCTGGCCGAGGCATTGGTGCACGCCATAGCCGAACGCGACATGGTGGCGAGCCGACCGGTGGACGTCCAGGGCGTCGGGTTCCCGGTAGGCGGCGGGGTCGCGGTTGATCACCGAGGTGGCGAACAGCACGCCGTCACCGGCCCGGATGGTCTCCCCGCCCACCTCGATGTCCTCGGTGGCGACCCGCACCAGGCCGTCGGCGATGGACAGATAGCGCAGCAGCTCCTCCACCGCCCCCCGCATCAGCGAGGGATCGGTGCGTAACTCGGCCAGCTGTCCAGGGTGTTCGAGGAGCGTATAGGTGCCGAGGGAGATCATGTTGGAGGTGGTCTCATGACCGGCGACCAGCAGCAGCAGGGCCATCATCACCAGCTCCTCGCCGTCGAGCTCGCCCTCGGTGAGCTGTTCGGCGATGAGCTCGTCGAGCAGTCCCTCGCCCGGTTCCGCCCGCTTGGCGTCCAGCAGCCGGTGGAGATAGGCCTTGAGTTCGTCCCGTGCCTCCTGGAGCTCCTCGGCGGTGTCCGCGGAGAGCATCCTCCGGGTGCGTGACTCGAAGAACTCGTGGTCGGCGTAGGGCACGCCGAGCAGGGCGCAGATGACCACCGACGGTACGGGCAGGGCGTACGCGGTGACCAGGTCCGCCTCCGGCCCCTTGGCCAGCATCCGGTCGATGAGCCCGTCCACCGTCTGCTGGATGCGCGGGCGCAGGGCGGCGATCTGCTTGAGGCCGAAGTACGGGATCAGCATGCGGCGTTGCCGGTTGTGCAGCGGGTCGTCTTCGCCGAGGAGCGGTATGCGGACGGTCCGGCGGTCCGCGAAGCGCGCCATGAGGACCGGGAACTCCGGGCGCCGCCGGTCGGCGGAGAGCCGGGAGTCGACCAGCAGCGAGCGGGCCTCGGCGTGTCCGGTGACGAACCAGACCGCGGCGCCGTCGAAGAGCGTGACGCGTGACAGCGGGCCGTGTTCGGCCAGGGCGGGGTAGGCGGCGGGCGGGTGGTAGGGGCAGGTCCGGTCCTGCGGCCAGACGGGGGCCGGGGATGCGGTGGGGTGCGCAGCGGTTCCGGTCATGAGCGACCTCCCGGACAAGTGGACTGGTGTCCTCAGGCAACCAGTACACCGCGGGCCCTCCATCACGTCCAGCGCACCCCCCGAAATCCGGCCAGTTGCCGCCATTCACCCCAAGACCTCAGCACCGTCCCCGTGGTCCGGGGAGCGCCGGTCGACGATGGGCACCAGCCCGTCCAGCAGCCGGGCCAGGCCGAACTCAAACATCGAGTCAAGGTTGATGGCATCCTCCTCGATCGCCATGGTCCGGGCGTACATCGGGAAGTCGCCGCTCGCGACGAGAGCATCGAACTCCACGGACCGGCTCGCCAGCCACTCGTCGTTCGTCAGGCCGGTGTCCCGCTCCGCCAGCGCCTCGTCCTCGAGATTGACCGCAAGGCCCCGCACATGGGCCGCGACCATGACGGCGATATGCAGCAGGGTCACCACGTCAAGGCCCCGTTCGCGCAGCGGGGCCACCGCCCATTCCGTGTGGGCCAGGGCGTTCACGGACAGCACCGGGCGGGTGAAGGACATCGCCTTGGCGAACCACGGGTGCCGGCGGTAGAGCGCCCACTGTGACCGGGCCGCGAGCTCCAGCCGCTCCCGCCAGTCGGCCGGAGCCCTGCCCGGGAATTCGATCTCGCCGAACACCGCATCGGTCATCAGAGCCACCAACTCGTCCTTGCCCGGCACATGGCGGTACAACGCCATGGTGGAGACGCCGAGTTCGGCGGCGATCGTCCGCATGGACAGCGCGGCCGAGCCATGGGTGTCGGCAATGGCGATGGCCGTGCGCACAATGCGCTCCCGGGTCAGCGCGGACTCCCCCGGCTTGGCCGGTTTGGCGGGCTTAGCCGGTTTGGCAGGTTTGGTCGCGCGCGGCCTGTCCTGCCGGACGGCGGCGGGCTCCGAGCGGACGCCGGGCGCCTCGACGACCGTACCCACCCCGGGCACGGCCCGGACCAGCCCCTCCTGGCGCAGCACCGCCAGGACCTTGGTGGCGGTGGCCATGGCCACCCCCCATTCCTGGGTGATCCCCCGCGTGGACGGGACCCTGTCACCCGCGCGCAACTCGCCGGAGGCGATGCGATCACGAAGTTCGGCGGCGATCCGGAGATAGGGCGGACCCGCCGGCTGCTCTAGTGCACCCATGCAGGAAGGGTAGCACTCAACCTCTAGTGCACTAGTGCATCAATGCGCCGGTAAACCGGTGATATTGCGCCCACACGGCGGCGATGCGTACTCTGCACACCAGAAGATGTACGTCGTACACACAATGGGAGACCCGATATGACCGCCCCATGGGCAGGCCGCAAGGAATGGACGGCGCTGGCGGTGCTGTTGCTGCCCTTGCTCCTGGTGTCAATGGATGTCTCGGTGCTCTACTTCGCCGTACCGTTCATCAGCCGCGACCTCGAGCCGACCGCCACCCAGCAGCTGTGGATCTTCGACATCTATGGCTTTGTCCTGGCCGGGCTGCTGCTCACCATGGGCGCGCTCGGCGACCGGATAGGGCGCCGCAGGCTGCTGCTGATCGGGGCCACCGCCTTTGGTGCCGCATCGATAGCCGCCGCCTATGCACACAGCGCCGAAATGCTCATCACGGTACGGGCGTTGCTGGGCATCGGCGGTGCCACCCTGATGCCGTCCACGCTGGCACTGGTCCGCAATATGTTCCGCGACCAGAAGCAGCGCGGCACCGCGGTCGCCATCTGGTCCGGTGCGATGGCCGGCGGGATTGCGCTCGGCCCGGTGCTCAGCGGCTTTCTGCTGAGTCACTTCTGGTGGGGGTCGGTCTTCCTGATCAATCTGCCCGCCATGGGGCTGCTGCTGGTCCTCGCCCCGCTGCTGGTGCCGGAGTTCAAGAACCCCTCCCCCGGCCGTCGCTTCGATCTCCTCAGCTCGGTGCTCTCCTTCGCATCGGTCCTGCCGGTCGTCTACTGCCTGAAGCGCATCGCCGCCGATGGCTACGGGCCGCTTCCCGCACTGGCGATCGGCGGGGGACTCGTCATCGGCGTGCTCTTCGTCCGGCGGCAGCGAACCGCCGAGGAGCCGATGATCAGCCCCGCGCTGTTCCGCGGCCGTGGCTTCGCGGCCTCGATCGGCGTCAACTCGGTGGCCATGTTCGCCATGGGCGGGTTCACCGTCTTCACCATGCAGTATCTGCAACTGGTGCTGGGCAAGAGCGCATTGGAGGCGGCACTGTGGGCCCTGATCCCCTCGGTCGCGGTGGGCGGCGCCGCACCGGCGGCAACCGCCCTGGTGGCACGGGGCGTTGAACGCGCCAAGGTCATCGGCGGGGCGTTCGCCATCGCTGCGGCCGGGTATGCGCTGGCCCTGGGCACGACGAGCGGCTCGGGCAGCTGGCTCATCCTGGTCTCGGCGGGCATCGTCGCCGTGGGCATCGTCACGGTGATGACCCTGATCACCGACCTGGCCCTGGGCACGGTCCCCCCGGAGAAGTCCGGCTCGGCGGCCGCGCTGCTGGAGACCGGCCAGGAGTTCGGTGCCGCGCTGGGCACGGCGGTCCTGGGCTCCATCGGCACGGCCGTCTACCGCCGGGACGTGACCGACGCGGCGCCCGCCGGGCTGCCGCCTGGCGCGCTGCGCTCCGTGCGCGAGACGCTGGGCAGTGCGCTGGTCGTTTCCGATCGCCTCCCCGGCCGGGCGGGCGCCGCACTCGCCTCCGCCGCGCGCGATGCCTTCACCAGCGGCATGCATGCGGCCGCGATCGGCGCCATGGCCGTGATGCTCCTCGCCTCCGGTTTTGCGATCCGCCGCCTGCGCGGCCTCGCTCCGGCGGCGGCCCCGGCCGACGCGGCCCGGCCGCATGTCGCTCCGGATGCCGAGCCGACACCGGTCTAAGCGTGTCTCCCGGGGGACTCCGAGGCGGCGACCAGCCGTGCCATGATGCGGTCCAGGGCCGCCAACTCCTCCTCGGGCAAGGCCAACAGGGCGGGAGGCGGGGTGCCGAGAATGCTGTTGGCGCGGTCGGCGGCCGCCCGCCCCGCCTCCGTGACCGAAACAATCTTGGAGCGGCGATCGGCGGGATTGGCGGTCCGGTCGACCAGGCCCTGTCTGGCGAGGGCGTCGACGACCAGTGTGGTGTAGGGGCGGTCGGTCATCAGATCGTCCGCCAACTCCCGCAGGGTCACCGGTCGCTTGGCGATCCTGCGCAGCGCCTTGATGCGAAAGAAGCTCATCCCGAGCGCATCGGCCACCTCCTTGCGACGCTCATTGCCGCCGAGGACCATTTCCCGCAGATTGCCCCAGGCCCGGCTCGCGGCCTCGTGATGCGTGGCGGTCGTCTCATGGTGCGTCGTCTCATGGTGCTTGGTCATGTGGTCACCGGGATCCTGGTCTGGTCGGAGTCGAGGCGGGCCGCAGCCCGCTCCGCGGTCCCGGTGGCCCAGCGGCCGGTAGTGAGCGTACCCAGCAGCAGGACGGCCAGCCCGCACCCGGCGATGATCCACCAGCCCGTACCCCGCACCCCGGCGGCGACCGCCGCGCCGATCACGGCCACCCCGAGCGAGGCGCCGACCTGGCGGCTGGTGGAGGCCACCGCGGCGGCGACCCCGGCGCGGGCGCGCGGCATGCCGGAGACGGCGGTGTTGGTGATCGGAGCGTTCACCAGCCCGAAGCCCACGCCGAACAGGACGAGCGCGGCGAACAGCAGCGGGTCGGACGACTGGGCGTCGAAGGCCGCGAAGAGGACGCCACTGGCCGTCATCGCCACCCCGGCCAACATCAGCGGCAGCCGCGGACCGCGGGAACCCACCAGCCGCCCCGACAGCGGTGCGAAGACCAGGCACATGGCCGCCATGGGCAGCATGTGCAGCCCGGCCCCCAGCGCCGAGAGACCCTGCACATCCTGCAGATAGAGCATGTTGAGGAACAGGCACCCGGAGAGCGCGGCAAAGGCGCTCACGGCGATCAGGGTGGCACCACTGAACGGGGCGCTGCGGAACAGCCGTGGCTCTATGAGGGGTTCTCTGCGCTTGTTCTCATAGATCACCAGCGAGCTGAGCGCACCGAGCGCGAGTGCGAAGCAGCCGAGTATCAGCGGCGAGCTCCAGCCCGCGGCCCTGCCCTCGATGATCCCGTAGGTCAAGGAGCCCAGCAGCACAATCATCAGCAGCTGGCCGACCGGGTCGACCCGACGTGGTCTGGACGCCCGGGACTCGGGGACATAGCGAATGGTCAGGACCAATGCGGCCAGCCCCACCGGCACATTGATCCAGAAGATCGAGCGCCAGCCGACCGACTGGACCAGTGCGCCACCGACGATCGGCCCGGCCGCCATGCTGATGCCCACGACTCCACCCCACACCCCTATCGCGCGAGCCCGCTCTCTGGGCTCGGTAAAGGTGTTGGTGATGATCGACATGGCGACCGGATTGAGCATGGACCCACCGACGGCCTGGACCATACGGAACGCGATCAGCCAGTGCAGCCCGGGCGCCAGGCTGCACAGCGCCGAACCAGCGGTGAAGAGGGCCAGACCCGCCTGGAACGTCCGTCGGCGGCCGATCCGGTCGGCCGTCGAACCGGCGAGCATCAACAGTGAGGCCAGGACCACGAGATAGGCGTCGATGGTCCACTGCAGACCCGAGACGGAGGCGTGCAGGTCCTTTTGCAGGGAGGGCAGCGCCACATTGAGGATGGTGTTGTCCAGGCTGACCAGCAGCAGGGCTGTGCAGCAGATTGCCAGGACCAGCCAGCGACGACGGGAGAGCTCGGGCATGCAGAACCTCCAGTTGGTTTAACAACTCCAATCATTTAAAGAGTACAACTAATTTCTCAGCTCAGGCCTGCGGGCGCCGGCGCAGCGCCGCATCGGCCAGCTGCGGCGGGGTGTAGTCCGCATCGGCGGGGTTGAGATCCGTGCCGGGCGGCACCAGCTCATCGATGCGGTCCAACACGGCGTCATCCAGGGTCAGATCCGCGGCGGCGATCAGATCGGTGAGCTGCTCGACGGTGCGGGGGCCGATGATCGCGCTGTCCACCGCCGGATGCGTCAGCACAAAGGCCAGTGCGAGGTGTGCGAGCGGAACACCGGCTTCGCCCGCGAGCTTGATCAGCTCCTCGATGACCTCATACTTACGCACATTGCCGGGCAGGCTCTGATCGAACTTGTGCGAGATCATGCGACGCGGTCCAAGGAAGTCGTTCAGCTCAAGTGGGCTCGCCTTGCGGTACTTCCCGGTCAACCAGCCACTGGCCAGCGGACTCCAGGTGAGCACCCCCATCCCATGCCGCTGCGCGGTGGGCAGCACCGAGCGCTCGATGCCCCGCATAAAGATCGAGTAGGGCGGCTGCTCGGTGTGGAAGGGCACATGGCCCCGGCGCTCGGCGGTCCAACGTGCCTCGACCAGTTGCTCGGCGGCGAAGTCGGACGACCCGATGGCCATTACCTTGCCCGCCCGCACCAGGTCGGAGAGTGCGGAGAGGGTCTCGTCGATATCGGTGGACGGGTCGGGGCGGTGGATCTGGTAGAGGTCGATGTAGTCGGTGTTCAGCCTGCGCAGGCTGGCCTCGACCGCCTTCTTGATCCAACGCCGGGAATTCCCGCGGCTGTTGGGATCCTCCCCCATGGGGAAGTGCGCCTTGGTCGCCAAGATGACCTCATCCCGGCGACCCTTGAGGGCCTTGCCGACGATCTGCTCGGACTCGCCCGCCGAGTACATGTCGGCCGTGTCAATGAAGTTCACCCCCGCGTCCAGCGCGGTGTGCACCAGGCGCACGGCGTCATCGTGATCCCGGTTTCCCCACTCCCCCAGCATCATCGTGCCGAGCGCGATCCGGCTGACCGTGATGCCGGTCCGCCCCAGAATGGTCGTACGCATAAGAATGTTCCGTTCTCTTGTGCGGATCTCTTGTGCGGATCCTTCGGAGTGCCTGCCCTGCGTCCACTCTCCGCCCACTCCAGCGCTCCTGCCAGGCACGGCGATTCAGGGGGACCGGCGTTCCTGGTACTGATGGACCCAGGCAAGATCGGCCCGCCCGGCGGATACTGAGGAGCATGTCCGACCTTGGTGAATTCCTGCGCAACCGCCGTGCCGCCGTGCGACCGGAGGATTTCGGGATGCCGACCGGCCCCGCGGTCCGCCGCCGGGTGCCCGGCCTGCGCCGGGAGGAGCTGGCGCTGCTGGCGGGGATCAGCATCGACTACTACGTACGGCTGGAGCAGGGGCGCACCCGCAATGTGTCCGACGCCGTGCTGGATTCGGTGGCCGACGCCCTGCGGCTCTCTCCCGGCGAGCGCACCTATCTGCGCGACCTGGCCCGCCCCGCGCCCCGTCGGGCACGCACGCCGCGGCCGCAGCGGGTGCGGCCCGGCGTGCGCCGGCTGCTGGAGTCCGCATATGACGTCCCGGCCTTTGTGCTCGGCCGCCGGATGGACGTACTGGCCTGGAATCCCCTCGCCAACACCGTGGTCGCGGATTTCGACCAACTGCCGCCCGGAGATCGCAACATCGCCAAGCTGGTATTCCTCGCCGACGGGCCCGACCGCTACCCGGAGTTCGACAAGGTGGCCAAGGAGGTGGTCGGTCAGCTGCGCTCATACGCCGGGCGGCACCCCGAGGACCCCGCGATGGCCACGCTGATCGGCGAACTCTCCCTGGGCAGCGCACAGTTCACCAAGCTGTGGTCCGGCTACCCGGTGCACCAGAAGTCCTACGGCTCCAAGGTCATCCACCATCCCGCGGTCGGGAACTTCACGGTCGACTTTGAGGCGCTGCCGCTGCCGGACGACCCCGAGCAGATGCTCGTGACCTACACCGTGGCCGCCGGATCCGATTCGGAGACCTCACTCCGGCTGCTGGCGGGCCTGACGGCGGGCAGCCGGGCGGCAGTGCGCCCGGCAGACGAGGTGGTCGGCTGAGCGCCCGGAAGACAAGGTGCGCAAGATCACCGGGTCCGGCCGCGCCTCGTATCGGAGGCTGCGGCCGAGCCCGGCGCCTACGCTCGTACGGCCCCGGACCTCAGTCCGTCAGGTTCACCGCCCGCGCCGACGCCGCCCCGATCTCCTCCGCGATCTCCGCCAGCACCGGCAATGGAATCGACTCGTCCACCGTCAGGGCGACCAGTGCCTCGCCGCCCTCGACCGCACGCGAGACCTGCATGCCCGCGATGTTGATGCCGGCCTCGCCGAAGATCTGGCCGACCGTGCCGACGACGCCCGGCCGGTCGACATAGCGGAGGAAGGCCATATGGTCGGCGAGGGCCAGGTCGACGTCGTTCTCACCAACGGCGACGATCTTCTGGAGGTTCTTGGGACCGGCCAGGGTGCCGGAGATGGAGACCTCGTCACCGGCCGCGAGGGTGCCGCGCACAGTCACCACATTGCGGTGCTCGGGAGATTCCGAACCCGTGGTGAGACGGACCTCGACGCCGCGCTCCTGGGCGAAGAGGGGGGCATTCACATAGGAGACGGTCTCATCGACGATGTCCTCGAACACGCCCTTGAGCGCGGAGAGTTCGAGCACCTTGACATCGTGCTGGGTGAGCTCGCCATAGACCTCGACATCGAGCCGGAGCGCGACCTCCCCGGCCAGCGCGGTGAAGATCCTTCCGAGCTTCTCGGCCAGCGGCAGGGCGGGCTTGACGTCCTCGGCGATCACCCCGCCCTGGACATTGACGGCATCCGGCACCAACTCGCCCGCGAGGGCCAGGCGTACGGACCGGGCGACGGAGATGCCCGCCTTCTCCTGGGCCTCGCCCGTGGAGGCGCCGAGATGGGGGGTGGCGACCACATTGTCGAACTCGAAGAGCGGAGAGTCGGTGCAGGGCTCGGAGGCGTAGACGTCCAGACCGGCGGCCGCGACCCGGCCCTCCTTCAGCGCCGAGGCCAGGGCCTCCTCGTCCACGATGCCACCACGCGCGGCATTGACGATGCGGACCGTCGGCTTGACCTTGTGCAGGGCCTCGTCGCCGATCAGCCCGAGGGTCTCGGGCGTCTTGGGCAGATGGACGGTGATGAAGTCGGCGGTCTCCAACAGCTCGTCCAGCGACAGGAGTTTGACGCCCATCTGCGCGGCACGCGCGGGCTGCACATAGGGGTCATAGGCGACGACCTTCATGCCGAAGGCCGACATGCGCTGGGCGACGAGCACCCCGATGCGCCCGAGGCCGACGACGCCAAGGGTCTTCTCGGACAGCTCCACGCCCGTGTACTTGGATCGCTTCCACTCGCCGTTCTTCAGTGCCGAATTGGCCTGCGGGATATTGCGGGCGGTGGCGATCAGCAGGCCACAGGCGAGTTCGGCGGCGGTGACGATATTGGAGGTGGGGGCGTTCACCACCATGACGCCGGCCTTGGTGGCGGCGGCGACGTCGACATTGTCGAGGCCCACGCCCGCGCGGGCGACGACCCGCAGCCGCCCGGCGGCGGCGATGGCCTCGGCGTCGACCTTGGTGGCGGAGCGCACCAGGATCGCGTCGACCTCGGCGATCGCGGGCAGCAGCTCGGCGCGGTCCGCCCCATTGCAGTGCCGGATCTCGAAGTCCGGCCCAAGGGCGTCGACGGTGGCGGGGGACAGCTCTTCGGCGATGAGTACGACCGGTTTACGAGTCGAAGCAGTGCTCACGTGGTCTCAGTCCTCACTGGTCCTTGGCATGACGGCCGTCCCGACGGCCGCAGGCGGTGAAGGGGGCGCAGCCGCGTGGAAGACGCACGACGCTGTGAGCCTGACGCGCTTTGTTGCCGAGAAGTGTATCGGCGGACGGGCGTCTTCATTGAGCCCTTGCGAAAGGATGCGAAAGGATCAACCGCGAGGGTGCCCACCGGCGGCCGCGGGGCCGCGGCGATGGCCGCGGCCCCATGGCCGGTGGGGCTCACTCGTTGTTGTCGACCCAGCTCATCAGCTTGCGGAGCTTCTTGCCGGTGGTCTCCAGCAGGTGGTCCTGGTCGGCCTTCTTGTACTCGTTGTACTTGGGCAGGCCGTCCTGGTACTCCTTCATCCAGTTCTTGGCGAAGGTGCCGTCCTGGATCTCGCCGAGCACCTTCTTCATCTCGGCCTTGGTCTGGTCGGTGACGATCCGCGGGCCGGTGACGTAGTCGCCCCACTCGGCGGTCTCGGAGACCGACCAGCGCATCTTCTCCAGGCCGCCCTCGTACATCAGGTCCACGATCAGCTTGAGCTCGTGGAGGCACTCGAAGTAGGCGATCTCGGGCTGGTAGCCCGCCTCGACCAGGGTCTCGAACCCGGCCTTGACCAGGGCCGAGGCGCCGCCGCACAGCACGGCCTGCTCGCCGAACAGGTCGGTCTCGGTCTCCTCGGTGAAGGTGGTCCGGATGACACCGGCCCGGGTGCCGCCGATGGCCTTCGCATACGACAGCGTCAGGGCGAACGCGCTGCCGGAGGCGTCCTGCTCGACGGCGGCGATGCAGGGCACGCCGCGGCCCTCCTCGTACTGGCGGCGGACCAGGTGGCCCGGGCCCTTGGGGGCGACCATGCAGACGTCGACGCCGACCGGGGGCTTGATGAAGCCGAAGCGGATGTTGAAGCCATGGCCGAAGAACAGCGCATCGCCGTCCTTGAGGTGCTCCTTGACGGACTCCTCGTAGACCTTGGCCTGGATGGGGTCCGGGACGAGGATCATGATGACGTCGGCCTCGGCCGCCGCCTCGGCGGGGGTGACCACGCGCAGCCCCTGTTCCTCGGCCTTCTCCCTGGACTTGGAGCCCTCGGGCAGGCCCACCCGGACGTCGACGCCCGAGTCGCGCAGGGACAGCGCATGGGCGTGGCCCTGGCTGCCGTATCCCAGGACCGCGACCTTGCGGCCCTGGATGATGGACAGGTCGGCGTCGTTGTCGTAGAAGAGCTCGGCAGCCACGTGAGATGTCTCCTTAGGTGCGGATGTGCGTCCCACCGTATGACGGGCACGATGGGGAGGGTTGTCGGGTCTCGGTATTCGGATCAGGCGCTGCGGTCGAGCGCCCGCAGACTGCGGTCGGTGATGGAGCGGGCGCCGCGCCCGATGGCGATGGTGCCGGACTGCACGAGCTCCTTGATGCCGAACGGCTCCAGCATCTTGAGCATGGCGCCGAGCTTGTCGCTGCCGCCGGTGGCCTCGATGGTGACGGCCTCCGGGGAGACGTCGACGGTCTTGGCGCGGAAGAGCTGGACGATCTCCACGATCTGGGAGCGGGTCTCGTTGTCGGCGCGGACCTTCACCAGAACGAGTTCGCGCTGGACGGCCGTGGCGTCCTCGAGTTCGACCACCTTCAGCACATTGACGAGCTTGTTGAGCTGCTTGGTGACCTGCTCCAGTGGCAGTGACTCGACATTGACGACGATGGTGATGCGCGAGATGTCGGGGTGTTCGGTGACGCCCACGGCGAGGGAGTCGATGTTGAAGCCGCGGCGGGAGAACAGGGCGGCGATCCGGGCGAGGATGCCGGGGGTGTTCTCCACCAGGACGGAGAGCGTGTGCTTGGTCATGAGGTCGTCTCTCCTGCTCTCAGTCGTCGTCGACGTCGGCGAAGTCCGGCCGGACGCCGCGGGTTGCCAGGATCTCGTCGTTGGAGGTGCCGGCGGCGACCATCGGCCAGACCATGGCGTCCTGGTGGACGACGAAGTCCACCACGACGGGGCGGTCGTTGATGGCGTTGGCCTGCTCGATGACGGCGTCGAGCTGGGCCGGGTCCTCGCAGCGGATGCCGACGCACCCCATGGCCTCGGCGAGCTTGACGAAGTCCGGGACGCGGGTGCCGGCGGAGGGTTCCTTGCCGTTGCCCGTGGCGGAGCCGCCGTTGACCACAGCGGGGCCGGAGTGCAGCACGGTGTTGGAGTAGCGCTCGTTGTAGAAGAGGGTCTGCCATTGGCGGACCATGCCGAGCGCGCCGTTGTTGATGATGGCGACCTTGATGGGGATGTTGTTCAGCGCGCAGGTGACCAGTTCCTGGTTGGTCATCTGGAAGCAGCCGTCGCCGTCGATGGCCCACACCGGACGGTCCGGCAGGCCCGCCTTGGCACCCATCGCGGCCGGGACGGCGTAGCCCATGGTGCCCGCGCCGCCGGAGTTGAGCCAGCTGGCGGGCTGTTCATAGGCGATGAAGTGGGCGGCCCACATCTGGTGTTGGCCGACGCCCGCGGCGTAGATGGTGTCCTTGGGAGCGAGTTGTCCGATGCGCTGGATGACCTGCTGCGGGGAGAGGCTGCCGTCCTCGGGCTGGTCGTAGCCGAGCGGGTAGGCCTTGCGCCAGCGGTTGAGCTCGTCCCACCACAGGGCGTGGTCGCCGACATGACCGGCCGAGTGCTCGGCCTGGACCGCGACGATCAGATCGGCCAGGACCTCGCGGGCGTCACCGACGATCGGCACGTCCGCGGCGCGGTTCTTGCCGATCTCGGCGGGGTCGATGTCCGCGTGGACGATCTTGGCGTAGGGGGCGAAGGAGTCCAGCTTGCCGGTGACGCGGTCGTCGAAGCGGGCGCCGAGGGCCACGATCAGGTCGGCCTGCTGCAGGGAGGTGACGGCGGCGACCGAGCCGTGCATGCCGGGCATGCCCAGGTGCTGCGGATGGCTGTCGGGGAAGGCGCCCAGTGCCATCAGGGTGGTGGTCACCGGGGCTCCGGTCAGCTCGGCGAAGACCTTGAGCTCGGCGGTGGCACGGGCCTTGAGGACCCCGCCGCCGATATAGAGCACCGGGCGCTTGGCCTGGGTGATCAGCCTGGCGGCCTCGCGGATCTGCTTGGCGTGCGGCTTGGTGACGGGCCGGTAGCCGGGCAGATCGGTGTGCGGCGGCCAGACGAAGGTGGTCTGCGCCTGGAGGGCGTCCTTGGCGATGTCGACCAGGACCGGGCCCGGACGGCCGGTGGCGGCGACGTGGAACGCCTCGGCGATGGTTCTGGGGATCTCGGCCGGGTCGGTGACCAGCCAGTTGTGCTTGGTGATCGGCATGGTGATGCCGCAGATGTCCGCCTCCTGGAAGGCGTCCGTGCCGATTGCCCGGGAGGCGACCTGGCCGGTGATGGCCACCAGCGGAACCGAGTCCATATGGGCATCGGCGATGGGGGTGACGAGATTGGTGGCCCCTGGGCCCGAAGTTGCCATGCACACGCCCACCTTGCCGGTGGCCTGGGCATATCCGGTGGCCGCATGGCCCGCGCCCTGCTCGTGCCGCACCAGGATGTGGCGGACCTTCGAGGAGTCCATCATCGGGTCGTAGGCGGGGAGGATCGCGCCGCCGGGAATGCCGAATACGGTGTCGGCCCCGACCTCTTCCAGCGAACGGATGAGCGCCTGGGCGCCCGTGACGTGCTCGACGGTGGTGGGCTGCTGCGCCGCGCCGCCGCGCGGGCGCGGCTGCTGATGGTGGGCCCCGGTGGCCTGCTCGGTCATCGACATTCTCTTCTCGGGGATTCGACTGCTGTGACAGATGCTGTGGGCTGTGACGGATGCTTCGGCCGGACTTCGGCGGGATGGGTTTTGTGGTGGTCTGTGAGGTGCCAGTGCAACAAAAAACCCCTCGTGCCGGGAGGCAATCGAGGGGAGCGCGCCGGTGCGATCAGCAGGCGGAGACGGTGGCCTGCTTCAGCCGACGCGCTGTCCAAGTACGAGAATTCGGGTGCGCATGTGACTGACCCTCCCCCCGGTGCATGCGAGGTGTCAAGTGGGTGGGACGGGCGTCTCATTATTTGAACGCAATGGAGCATGGGCGAGGGCGCCTCCCCCGCCCACCGCCGCGGAACGCACCGGCAGCGCGCCGCCGACGAGCACCCGCTTCGCGCCCTCCGAAGGGTCGCCCGGCACCGGATAGCAGCCGCGGTCCAGGGCATGGCGCAGCCGGTGTTCATCGAGTGCCCCGGAGAAGGCCAGGCCCTGGCCATGGGTGCAGCCCATGGCGCGCAGGACGCGGGCCTGCTCGGGTTCGTCCACCCCGTCGGCCACGGACTGCATGCCGAGGTCCGTGGCGATCCGCAGCAGCCCGGCGGTGATCTTGTGCAGCCGGGCGGATTCGACGACCCCGTCGACCAGGGCGCGGTCGAGCCTGAGGACGTCGATCGGCAGCCGGCGCAGCGCGCTCATCGCGGCGTGTCCGCTGCCGAAGCCGTCGAGGGCGACGCGGGCGCCGAACCGGCGCAGGGCGACCAGCCGGTGCTCGAGCTCGTCGAGCGGCACCCGCGGACCGCTGCCGGACAACTCCAGGACGAACGCCCCGGAGGGCATGCCATGGCGCAGCAGCAGTGCCTCCAGGTGCTTGGGCGGCAGCGACTTGTCCAGCAGCCGGGCGGCGGACAGCCGTACATACACCGGGACACCCAGGCCCGCGCGGCGGCGCTGGGCCGCCTGCTCGATGGCCTTCTCCAGGGTCCAGCGGCCGAGTTCGGCGGTCCGGGCGCTCTCCTCGCCGCGGTCCAGGTCGGTGACCCGCAGGAATTCGGCCGGGGTGAAGAGGATGCCCTGGGGCGAGCGCCAGCGGGCCTGGGCGGCGGCGGCGGTGATCCGGCCGGTGGCCAGTTCGACGACGGGCTGGTGCAGCAGCGCGAACTCCCCGTCGTGCAGTGCGGTGCGCAGCCGGGTGGCCAGCTCGGCGCGGCGTACGACGTCGGCCTGCATCTGCGGGGCGTACAGCTCGACGCGGCCCTTGCCCGCCTGTTTCGCGCGGTACATCGCGAGGTCGGCGTTGCGCATCAGGGTGCCGGGGGTGATGCCGGGTTCGGCGAAGGCGACGCCGATGCTGGCGGCGACGCGGACCTCGGTGTCGCCCTCCACCCGGTAGGGCTGGGAGAGGGTGAGCCGGAGCCGGTCGGCGATCTCCAGGATGCGGTACTCGCGGGCGGCGGGGTCGCGGGTGCCGTCGCCGATGATGAGCGCGGCGAATTCGTCGCCGCCGAACCTGGCCGTGCTGTCCCCGGCGCGCACCGAGTCCTGGAGCCGGCGGGCGGCCTGGACCAGCAGTTCGTCGCCGGCCTGGTGGCCGACGGTGTCATTGACCGCCTTGAAACCGTCGAGGTCGATGAAGAGCACCGCAGTGCCCGCGTCGGTCACTCTCCGGCCGGTGAGCGCCTGTTGGACGCGCCGGGTGAACAGGGAGCGGTTGGGCAGGTCGGTGAGCGGGTCGTGCTCGGCGGTGTGCTGCAACTGGGCCTGGAGCCGCACCCGTTCGGTCACATCACGGCTGTTGAAGATGAGGCCGCCGTGATGGCGGTTGACGGTGGACTCGACGTTGAGCCACTCACCGTCGCCGGAGCGGAAGCGGCACTCGATGCGGGTGGTGGGCTCGTCGGCGGGTGGTGCGGCGAGGAAGCGGCGCACCTCGTGGACCACCCGGCCCAGGTCTTCGGGGTGGATGAGGGAGGCGAGTTCGGAGCCGACGAGGTCCTCGGCCTCCCGGCCGTAGACCCCGGCCGCGGCGGGGCTGACATAGCGCAGCACCCCGGTGGGGGCGGCGATCATGATGACATCGCTGGAGCCCTGCACCAGGGAGCGGAAGTGGTTCTCCTTCTGTGCCAGTTCCTGGGTGAGGGAGATGTTGTCGAGCAGCATGATGCCCTGGCGGACGACGAGCGCCAGGACGACCGTACAGCCGGTGAAGAGTACGACCCGGTCGACGCTGTGGCCGTCGAGGACGTTGTAGAGGATGCCCAGGGTGCAGACGGCGGCGGCGAGGTACGGGGTGAGGGCGGCCAGCGAGCCTGCGATGGGCCGGCTGGGCGCCGGCCCGGCCCGGCCCTGGCCGCGCGGGGGCTCGCCCTCCTCCCGGGCCACCCAGGGTGCGTACGCCATCAGCATGTAGCCCGCGAACCAGCCGGCGTCCAGGATCTGGCCGGAGCGGTAGTTGTCGCGCAGCAGGGGCGAGGTGAACAGGGCGTCGCACAGCACGGTCAGGGCGAGCGCGGCAATGGCGGTGTTGATCGCGGAACGGTTGGCGGATGAGCGGCGGAAGTGCAGGGCCAGCACCATGGACACCAGCACGATGTCCAGCAGCGGGTAGGCGAGGTTGAGCGCGGCGTGCGCCACGGTCTCGCCCTCGAAGTGCGCGGTGTGCGCGAGGGCCAGGCTCCAGGAGAGGGTCAGCAGGGAGCCGCCGATCAGCCAGGAGTCGAGCGCCAGGCAGACCCAGCCGGCCCGGGTGACCGGGCGCCGGGCGAGCACCAGCAGCCCGATGATGGCGGGCGGGGCGAAGAGCAGGAAGCAGAAGTCGGCAGGGGACGGGCTGGGTACGTGCCGGCCGAGGATGACCTCGTACCACCCCCAGACGGCGTTGCCGAAGCCGGCCATCCCGGAGGAGGCGGCGAACAGCAGCCAGGCGGGCCGAAAGCGGGTGGTGCGGGTGCGCGCGTACCAGAAGCAGGAGGCGGCGGCGAGACCGGCGGCGCCGCTGAGCCCGAAGTCGCCCATGGTGAGCGCGAGATCGGAGGAGCCCCAGCCGAAGACGGCGCCCGTCGCATAGCCCCCGCAGACGAGGGCGAGGAGCAGCTGGGACACCACCCCCGAGCCGCCGACGGGACCGTCGGCCGGCGAACGCCGCCGGGGCAGCGCCGCTCCGGGGGCGCTCACCGCGCCGCCGTCCTGAGCCAGGCGACCCAGGGGAGCCACAGGAGCAGGGTCGCCGTGCAGTGCATTCGCCGGATTCGTCGCCGGTGCATGAGTGGCCGGTGCATGAGCCGCGTCGGGTTGATCGTCCATTGGCCGTGCATCGCCCGTCGCCCCCCTTGAGTGCCGGTACTTCGCTGCGGCCGTACGGTGCGCGGCGCAGCCCCCGGTCCGGACGATACACCAGACTGGTCACTCAGGGACATAGCTCATATACATAGCGTAACTAGCTACGGGATTATGGATACTCAGTGCAGCCGAACGGTACCTCTACGTGGCTTCAGATGGCAGTGGCTACGACGTTGTGAAGAGGCTCGTCCAGTGCAAATCTGGCCAGTTGGCCACGGAGCAGCGCCTTGGCCCGGGGGAAAAAGGCCGAAGAAGGCCCACCCACATGGGGGGTGACGAGAACCCCGGGGGCGCTCCACAACGGGTGCCCGGGGGGCAGTGGTTCGGGGTCGGTGACATCCAGGGCCGCCCGTAGCCGGCCGCTGTTCAGTTCGGCGAGGAGCGCCTCGGTGTCGACGATCCCGCCCCGCGCGACGTTCACCAGCAGCGCGCCGTCCTTCATCCGGGCGAGGTTCTTGACGCCCATCAGCCCCTTGGTCTCCTCGGTGAGCGGGGTCACCAGGATCACCACGTCCGCATCGGGAAGCAGTTGGGGCAGAGCGGTGACCGGGTGCACGGGACCGCGCGCTGTCTCGCGTGTGGAGCGTGCGACGCGCGCCACCCGCGCGCATTCAAAGGGTGCGAGCCGGTCTTCGATGGCACTGCCGATCGAACCGTAACCGATGATGAGTACGGACCTGTCGGCGAGCGACGGCCGGAACCCCTGCCGCCACTCCCGGGCGTCCTGTGCCCTGACGAAACCGGGGATGTCCCGGAGCGAGGCGAGGGTCAGGGCGAGGGCCAGCTCGGCGGTGCTCGCATCGTGCAGTCCCCGGGCGTTGCACACCCGCGCACCGGACGGCAGCAACGGCAGGAACGGTTCAAGGTGGTTGATCCCGGCGGTGAGAGCCTGCAGCACCCGCAAGTTGCGCATCAGCGGCACGGGGCGGCCGCACACCTCGGCCGGGGCCAGCCGGCCGCGCGACTCATAGGGCGTGCAGTAGAAGGCGCACCGGGCGGGATCGGTCGGAAAGTCTCCCTCGCCATTCCAATAGGCGTATGCGAGGCCCTCCGGAAGGTCTCCGATCTCCTCCGGGCGGAGCGGCAGCCAGACCAGGGGACGAGCGGTATCGCTGTGATCTGCGGTCATGCCTGGAGGCTAGGCGAAACACCGCTCGCCACAGAGGTTAATTTGGAGGCGAGGCACGGGAGGGACACGGCAGGTGGAGCGCAGGACAATCGGTGCGGCAGCGCTCGAAGTGGGCGCGGTCGGCCTCGGGTGCATGCCCATGCACTGGGCGTACACCGCCTCCCAGCAGAGCGGCGAGGGCGCACTGCGCACCGTCCACGCGGCCCTGGACGCCGGGGCGAGCCTGCTGGACACCGCCGATATGTACGGCCCGTTCACCAATGAGTTGCTGGTGGGGCGAGTATTGCGGGAGCGGCGCTCGGATGCCTTTATATCGACCAAGTGCGGCCTGCTGGTGGGCGACCAGCACATCGTCGCCAATGGACGGCCCGGCTATGTGAAGCGCGCCTGCGACGCCTCGCTGCGCCGGCTGCAGACCGATGTCATCGACCTCTACCAACTGCACCGGCCCGACCCCGAGGTGCCCATCGAGGAGACCTGGGGTGCCATGGCTGAACTGGTGGCCGCCGGCAAGGTACGGGCGCTGGGCTGGTGCGCGATAGGGGTGCGCGCCCGGCGCCGGCCCGGGACCGGGCTGTATGACGCGACGATCCGGCAGCTGGAACGGGTCCAACAGGTCTTCCCCGTCAGCTGCGTACAGGCCGAGCTGTCGGTCTGGTCCCGGGAGGCGCTGGCGGCGCTGGTCCCGTGGTGTGCCTCGCGCAGGGTGGGCCTGCTGGCCGCGATGCCCCTGGGGAATGGTTTCCTCAGCGGCACCCTCACCCCGGGCCAGGGCTTTGAACCGGAGGACATCCGCGCCCGGCATCCACGCTTCACGGCCGAGATGATGGCCGCCAACCAGCCGATCGTGGCCGGGCTGCGCCGCGTCGCCCGGCGCCATGGCGCGTCCGCCGCGCAGGTGGCCCTGGCCTGGGTGCTGGCCCAGGGGCGGCAGGTGGTCCCGGTGCCGGGCACCAAGAAGGCCCGGTGGGCGGTGCAGAACGCGGCGGCCGCCGGACTCCGGCTCGGCGCGGGGGACTTGGCGGAGATCGCGGCGCTGCCGCGGGCTCTGGGGTCGTGGGACTGAGGGGTGTCCGGCCGAGCCGCCGGAGCTCAGGGTCCGGCCGCGATGACCGCGTCCAGCATGCCGCGCGACACCCGGAGTTCCTCGATCGCCGAGGTGATCCGCTCGCGCTCACCGCGCAGCTGGGCGACAAGATCGGAGCAGACCGGCACCAGACGTGGGCCCTCGTCGCGGACGCAGGGCAGGATCCGGGCGATCACGCAGGTCGTCAACCCCGCGGCGAGCAGCGCGCGGATGCGCCGGACGGTGTCCACGTCCGCTTCGCGGTAGACCCGGTAGCCGCTGGGCAACCGGGCCGGGCGCAGCAGCCCCTGCTCCTCGTAGTAGCGCAGCAGCCGCTCGCTCACTCCGGTACGCCGGACCATCTCCCCGATGCGCATGCGATCCCCCGCCTCCCCGTCGACACTTGACTCTCACATTCATGTGAGACTTTAGCGTCACCGCATGAAAAAGAGCTCTGTGATTCTGCTGGCGCTGTGCGTCAGCGTCTTTGTCGTCGGGACCTCGGAATACCTCATCTCGGGACTGCTGCCGCAGGTGGCCGGTGACCTGGGCGTCTCCGAGGGGGCCGCGGGACAGACCGTCACCGCCTATGCCATCGGCGTGGTCGTCGGCGGGCCGGCCGTCACCCTGCTCACCGCCCGGCTGCCCCGCAAGGGGCTCGCCCTCGGGCTGATGCTGCTCTTCGCCGTGGGCAGTGCGGTCAGCGCGGCCGCGGGATCGTATGCGATGTTGCTGGCCGGCCGGGTGATCTCCTCCCTGAGCCACGCCGCCTTCTTCGCCCTGGCCCTGGTGCTGGCGACCCAGGTTGTCCCCGCCGACCGGGTCGGCCGGGCCACCGCCGCCATCGTCTCCGGCTTCACCGTGGCGACCCTGCTGGGCGTGCCGCTGGGGGCACTGCTGGGCGAACGGACCGGCTGGCGCACGCCCTTCACCGTACTGACCGCGCTGAGCCTGCTGGGCACCGCGCTGCTGGCGGCCGTCCTCCCCCGCCGGCCGGCCGAGACGGCCGGGGCCAGGACGGAACTCCGGGTGCTCGCCCAGCGGCCGGTGCTGCTGGCCATCGCCACCACCGCGGTGGGCTTCGCCGGGGTGGCCACGGTCTTCACCTATATCGCCCCGCTGCTCACCAAGGTCGCCCACTTCGCGGCCCTGGTGGTCTCGGTGCTGCTGCTCGCCTATGGCGCCGGAAGCTTCCTCGGCAATCTCATCGCGGGCCGCCTCACGGACCGTGCCCCGGGCACGACCTTGCGGGCGGTCTTCGGCGCCCTGGCCGGGCTGCTGGCGCTCACGCCCTTCGCGATGATCTGGCAGCCCTCGGCGGTGGCGGCCGTACTGCTGCTGGGGCTGCTCGCCACCGCGACCATCGCGCCCTTGCAGGGTCTGATCCTGCAACACGCCTCGGCGGCACCGACGTTGGCGGTGTCCGTGAACGTCGGCGCCTTCCAGCTGGCCACCGCGCTCGGCTCGGCCGTCGGCGGGGTGATCGTGGCGGCCGGCGGGCTGCGCTGGACCGGCCTGGCGGGCGCGGCGCTGAGCGCACTGGGGCTGGCGCTGTCCTGCCTGGCCGCGCCGCGCCGGGCCGCCGCGACAGCGGCCGCGGCCGTGCCGGCCGCCTGACGGCTAGGGCGCTTCTTATGGGTCAGCGCGGGCCACGCGGCGTCTGGTGCGGTGCATCGCAAGGCGGAGCATGACCCGCGTACTGGGCGTACTCGGGTGATGCGACAACGCGGCGAGGCGCCGTGCCTGGGGGCACCCCCAGCGTTAGCTGGGGGAGCGTCGCGTGGCCTGTGCTGACCCATAAGAAGCGCCCTACCAGTGCCGGCCGGCCGGGATGGCGTCCAGGTGCGGGGACGACAGGTGCAGCACCTCATAGCGCTCGGTCGCGTCGTCGGCCTCCGGGACCGTGCGTTCCCAGAGGAAGAAGCGCATCAGCTGCCAGTGCTGGGGGTCGAAGGCCAGGGCCGCGGTGTGGACGCCCGGCCGCCCTGCCAGCTCGCCCAGTTCATCGATCTCGCGCCCGACGAGGGCGGCGAGATCACCGGGGTCGGTGCCGGCCGGGATCGGGGTGAGGCGGCGGGAGGCGGCGCGCGGCACCGCGCCCCGGGCGGGACCCGCTTCGCGGGCCACCCCGGTCCAGTGCCGGACGGCCGGGCGGCCGAAGTCGCCGATGATGCCCTGGAAGCCACCGCCGCCGACCAGGAACGCGCTCATGGCGCCGATGTCGTCCCAGAGGTAGAAGGGGGCGTACTGGTTGACCGGCGAACCGTCGACGCCGCACTCGCGGATGACATAGGCCTTCAGCCCGAGCCCGGCCCGGTCGTCGAGGGCGTGGCCACGGGTGGCCACCCGGGTGCGGATGATCTCCATGTCGTAGTCGGCGGGCAGGGTGATCTCATACTGCATCGCATACATGCTGGTGCTGTCCTTCTGTCGGGTCATGGGGACGCCGGGTCTCAGACGGCAGGGCCCCATTCGGCCTCGGTGCCGTCGTCGGCGACTTCCTGGATGGCGATATGGGTCATCGAGGCGTCGGGGCCCGCGCCGTGCCAGTGCCATTCACCGGCGGCGATCCGCACGGTGCCACCGGCCGGGATCATCTCCACCGGGCCCTGGCCGCGTTGGACGTGCAGCGTGCCGTCGGTGACGTGCAGTACCTGCCCCAGTGGGTGGTGGTGCCAGCGGGTACGTGCCCCGGGGGCGAAGCGCACGGTGTCGACGCGGACCCGCGAGGGCTCCACGGGCGTCGCCAGCTCGTCGAACCACACCTCGCCGGTGAACCACTCCTGGGGCGCGGGAACCATGGTCATCGGGCAAATCCCTTCAAGAGGCCCAGCACACCCTGGATGGCCTGCTGGTATGGGTCAGTTGAGTCGGCGGCCCGGGCGAGGACATAGCCGCCCTGCAGCACGGCGACGATGGTGGCGGCCGTGGCGGCCGGGTCGAGCGAGGCATCCAGCTCGCTCCGGTCGCGTCCCTCCGCCAGAACCTCCGCGAGCCGGCCGCGCAGCCAGTCGAAGGTCTCGTCCAAGGGCTGCCGCAGCACCGGGTCGGCCACGATGTCCGGGTCCTGGGTCAGCCGGCCGACCGGGCAGCCCTTCAGCACATCGCGCTCGCGCTGCAGATAGGCGGTGACCCGCTCAACCGCCGTGCCGGGCGCGGTGAACTGCTCCTCCGCCTTGGCCCGCATCTCCTCCGCGGTGCGGCGGATGGCGGCGAGGGCGAGGTCGGGCTTGCCGGTGAAGTGGTGGTACATGCTGCCCTGTCCGGCGCCCGCCCGCTGCTGGATGGCCTTGGGGCTGGTGCCGACATAGCCGCGCTCCCAGAGGAGGGCACGGGTGCTTTCGATCAAGCGCTCCGAAGTGCTCATGGCAGCAATGTACATACTAGTAGGTACAGAGTCCAGTCGATCGCCTATCCGTGGTCCATGCAAACGTCCGCCTAGACTGGCGGAACGACGCCGCCGCAAGGGAGTTGCGATGTTCAGCGCGCTGGAAGAAGTGTTCTCGCCCGGCCGTAAGCACACCGAGGAGGAGCGTCAACGTCACGAACTGTGCCTGGACGACATCGGCGACGCCGACCCCGGCAAGGGCCCGATCGATCTCGATTCGGGCGTGGTGGTCATACGCCCCCGGCAGGGGTGAACAGCCGCAGCCGGTATGCCGTCGCGGCCGCCTCGCCCCGGCCGGAAACGCCCAGTTTGGCCAGGATGTTGGAGACATGGACGCTCGCCGTCTTCGGCGAGATGAACAGCTCCTCGGCTATCTGCCGGTTGCTGCGGCCCAGCGCCACCAGGCGCAGCACATCGCGCTCGCGCGGGGTGAGGCCCAGCGATTCGGCATCGGTCCCGGGCTCGGCGGCCGCCGGAGCCTCGGGCTCCGCGGTGAGCGGCAACCGGGCCCGGCGGGCCAGCAGTTCAATGGCCTCGCGCAGCGGGCGCGCGCCGAGGCGGACGGCGGTGGCATACGCCGACGGCAGGATCTCGGCGGCCCGCTCCGCGGCCGCGCCCGCACCGCCGGCGGCCAGCAGGGCCTCGGCCCAGCGGTGGCGGACCCGGGCCAGGTCGTACGGCCGGTCGACGCGCTCGAAGGCGGCCACGGCCTCGGCCCAGCGGTCCGGCTCCTCCAGGCCCTCGGCGCGCAGGAGTTCGGCGTCCAGGTAGAGACCGTACGCCTGCCAGACGGGGGCGATCTGCGGCAGCCGCTTGGCGGCCTTGCGGATCCGGGCCAGGACCTCGGCGCGGCCGGACTCGGCGGACGGCAGGCCCCGCGCATCGGCCTCGACGGTGGCGGCGGCCACCAGGAGGGGCCAGGCATAGCGCTGGGCGGAGGCGGACAGCCCCGAGTCCAGGACCTCATGCAGCGCGGCACGGGCGTCCGCGAGGCGACCCCGGGCGGCGGCGAGCTCCAGGGTGGAGTGGGTGAGCGGGACGGTGTGCTGCTGCTGCGGATCCTGGACCCCGTAGTGGTCATGGGCCGCGGCCAGCTCCCGCTCGGCGGTGTCCCAGTCGCCGCGCGCGAGGGCCAGCAGGACGAGGCAGTGGGCGGCATGGCCGAGCGACTTGCGGCCCTGGGCCAGCCGCTCGATCGAGCGGACCGTCTCCTCCGCCTCCGCCCAACGGCCCAGCGAGTAGAGCGACTTGGCCTTGTTGGAATAGGCCCAGGCATTGGCGTCGCGCAGGCCGAAGCGCAGCAGCAGCTCGGCGCTGTCGTCCACCACCTCGACGGCCTGCGCCGAGCGGCCCACGCCCTCCAGGGCCGAGGAGAGATTGATCCGGCTGCGCCCGACGACATGGATGTGCCCCAGCTCGGCGACCCGGTCGGCCACCGCCCGCATCTCCGCCAGGCCGCCCTCCACATCCCCGGCGTCGATCTTGAGGCCGCCCAGGGTGAGCCGGGCGTTCAGCTCCGTGGCCTCGGCACCCACCAACCGGGCCAGCTCGACGGCGCGTTCGGCGAGGGCATAACTCTCCGGCCCCGGGGTGTGCAGGGTGTGCCAGGCGGCGGCCTGCGCCACCACCTCGGCGTGCACCGGGGACGGCGGCAGCCCGCGCACCAGCTCCTGGGCCTTGGCCAGCTCCGCCGAGCCGTCGGTGCGCACCAGGGCCTCCATCAGCTTGCTGCGCTGGGTCCAGAACCAGGCGGCCCGCAAGGGGTCGGTGGTCTCGTCCAGCATGCGCAGCGCCTTTTTGCAGACGGCCAGGGAACGCTCGCGGTCGCCCGCCATGGACGCGGCCGTCACGATCTCGGCCAGCAGGTCGATCCGGCGGAGCGGCTCGTCGCCACGGCCGCAGGCGGGGTACATCTCGGCCGCATCAAAGGGGCGCTGCTGCTCGCGGATCTCCGCCGGGACGGCCTCCCACAGCTCCAGGGCCCGCTCCAGCAGGCCCAGTTGCTCGGCGTAGGCATACCGGCGCCGGGCCTGCACGGATGCCTGGAGCACGGCGGGCAGCGCCTTGACCGGATCGTGGGCGTGATACCAGTACTTGGCCAGGCAGGCGGTGAGCGCATCGGCCCGGACCAGCCCGGGCTCGGCCTCCAGGGCCTCGGCGTAGCGCCGCTGGAGGCGGGGCAGCTCGCCGGGGAGGAAGTCGTCCAGGACGGCCTCGCGGACCAGCGCGTGCCGGAAACGGAAACCGTCGCCGTCGGAGGTGGGGGCGAGGATGCTGGCGCCCACCGCCTCGCGCAGGGCCGCCAGCAGCTCGTCCTCGCCGAGCCCCGCGACGGCGCTCAGCAGCTCGTACTCCGCAAAGGAGCCGGCGCCGGCGGTGGTGCGCACCACGCGCTGGGTCTCCTCGCCCAGTGCCTCGACACGGACCAGCAGCAGATCGCGCAGGGAGTCGCTGAGACCGGTGTGACAGGCGAGGGAGGCAACCAGCTCCTCGACGAAGAAGGCGTTGCCGTCGGAGCGTTCGAAGACCTGGTCGAGGGTGGCCTGGTCGGGCTGGGTGCCGTTGATCGCGGCCAGTTGGGCCCGCACCTCGGCGCGGGTGAAGCGGGGCAGCTCGATGCGGTGCAGGGTGCGCATCCGGCGCTCAGCGAGGAAGGAGCGCAGCGGGTGGCGGCGGTGGATGTCGTCGGACCGGTAGGTGGCGACGATGACCAGGCGCGCGGTGTGCAGGGAGCGGAAGAGGTAGGCGAGCAGTTCGCGGGTGGAGCGGTCGGCCCAGTGCAGATCCTCGATGGCCAGGACGAGCGTGCGGTCGGCGGTGAGCTGCTCCAGCATGCGGGCGGTGAGTTCGAAGAGACGGGCCCGGCCCTCCTCGTCATGGGACTCCCGGGCGGTCTCGCCCAGTTCGGGCAGCAGCCGGGCCAGCTCGCCCTCCTGCCCGGCGGCCGCGCGGGCGAGCTCCTCGCCCAGCTGCCGGTGCAGGGAGCGCAGGGCGGTGGAGACGGGCGCGAAGGGCAGGCCCTCCCAGCCGATCTCCACACAGCCGCCCAGCGCGGTGACCGCACCGGCGGCCTGGGCGGCGCCCAGGAACTCCTCGATCAGCCGGGTCTTGCCGACGCCCGCCTCCCCACCGATCAGCAGGGCCTGCGGCTCGCCCGCGGCGGCGCGGGCGAGCGCGTCGGTGAGCGTCTCGAGTTCCTCGGTGCGGCCGACGAATACCGGGCTGACGGAGTTCTTGTGCACATTGCCGAGCATCGCACAGCCCACCGACAACTCGGCCTCCGAATTGATCACAGCCGCCGCGCTCAGGCGGCCCGGCCGTAGACGTCGCGAAGCCGCCGGTCCGGGTCGCCCTTCGCCTTCTTCTCCTCCTTCCGGGCGGCCCGGGCGGCGTCCCGGGCCTCGGCGGCCAGCCGGTGGTCGGCGGCGTCCCGGGCGAGGTCGAGGGCGCGGAAGGTGTGGAGCAGGTAGTCGATCATGTCGGTCCCCCTGGTGGTGACGAGCCTGTTTTCCGGGCCGTTTTCCGGCCTACGAGAAGCTTCGTCTCTGAGGGGGGACGGCTACATCGGGTGAGTTCCGGATGTTTGGCGGGGGTGGGCCTTAGGGGGATGGTCCGGGGGGCCTTAGGCGGTACGGAGGAGGGTTCCCCCGGCGGGGTACGCAGGACGAACGCATCCGGGGCGACCGCCGCGGCCGGCCCGATGCCGAACATCGCGATGACCCGGCTGGTCTCCGTCGGCCCCACTCCTAAGGGTGGGTGCCCGGTGTCAGCGGATGCCCCGCCAGGAGTGGGCCACGTCCACCACCAGGTGGTTGCCCATCTGGAAGACGCGGAACGGCAGCCGGGCGCGTACCCCGAGGCCGACCTGGCTCTCACCCTCGAAGCTGCCGCCGAACTTGGCGTCGCGGAAGGTCCGGTATCCGGCGAGGTCCACGCCGGGCAGTGGCTTCCCGACATGGCCGGGGTATCTGGGGCCCTCGGCCTCCGGGTCGTAGCTCGGGGCGGCCACCCGGACTTCCAGGATCGCACCCCCGTTCACCGGGACCGGATCCCCGGAACCGTCCTGATACAGCTGGTCGACGTACTGCACCCGGTACCCGATCGGACGGTCGTACGGGGTGTGGACGTCAAAGACCATCCGGTCGAAGCAGCCGTGCCGACCGGCTCTGATGTCCGTCAGCGGCTTGTTGTCGCTCTGCGGACTGGCCTTGGTCCGGCTTCCCCAACCGATCCGACAGCTCTGTGCGGTATCGCCGGCCCCCTCGGCCGCGACCGTCCCCGCCGTCACCGTCAGCCCGGCACCCGCCAGCAGGAACGCGGCCAGCGCTGTGCTCAACCGTCGCATTGCTACCCCCAGCCATATGAGTTCGGGCACCCGGACCGGCCCGCTCCCCGGGATCATGCCGGACCGTTTCCGCCCATGGGGTACGTAGCGAATAATTCCGGCCAACTGCGACTGATCGCCTATATGACCGTGGTGACGACCGTGGCCGCCTCCCTCCGGGACGGAGGGAGGCGGCCACGGTCCGGCCGGTCGGGATCAGCCCTCGACCCCGAGCTTCTCCAAGCTGTGCTCAATCGTCCTCTCGGGCAAGCCGCTCGACGATCAGTTCCCGCACCCGTGCCGCGTCCGCCTGGCCACGGGTGGCCTTCATCACCGCCCCGACCAGCGCGCCCGCCGCCGCGACCTTGCCGCTGCGGATCTTGTCGGCGATGGCCGGGTTGGCCGCGATGGCCTCGTCCACGGCCGTGCCCAGGGCGCTGTCGTCGGAGACGACCTTCAGGCCGCGCTTCTCGACGACCTCGTCCGGGCCGCCCTCGCCCGCGAGCACGCCCTCGATGACCTGGCGGGCCAGCTTGTCGTTGAGGGAGCCCTCGGCCACCAGGGCGGCGACCCGGGCGACCTGCTCGGGGGTGATCGGCAGCGCGGCCGGCTCCACGCCGTCCTCGTTGGAGCGGCGGGCCAGCTCGCCCATCCACCACTTGCGGGCCGAAGCCGCGTCGGCACCCGCGTCGATGGTGGCGACGATCAGGTCGACCGCGCCCGCGTTGAGGATCGACTGCATGTCGTGCGCCGAGATGCCCCACTCCTCGCGCAGCCGGTTGCGGCGCACCCGGGGCAGCTCGGGCAGTGTGGCCCGCAGCTCCTCGACCCACTCCCGGGAGGGGGCCACCGGCACCAGGTCCGGCTCGGGGAAGTAGCGGTAGTCCTCGGCCTCTTCCTTGATCCGGCCGGAGGTGGTCGAGCCGTCCTCCTCGTGGAAGTGCCGGGTCTCCTGCACGATCGTGCCGCCCGAGGACAGCACGGCGGCATGCCGCTGGACCTCGAAGCGCACCGCGCGCTCCACGCTGCGCAGCGAGTTGACGTTCTTGGTCTCGGAGCGGGTGCCGAACTTCTCGGTGCCGTTGGGCCGCAGCGACAGGTTGACGTCGCAGCGCAGCTGGCCCATCTCCATGCGGGCCTCGGAGACGTCCAGCGCCCTGATCAGCTCGCGCAGCTCGGCGACATACGCCTTGGCGACCTCGGGAGCGCGCTCCCCGGCACCGGTGATCGGCTTGGTGACGATCTCGATGAGCGGGATGCCGGCCCGGTTGTAGTCGAGCAGCGAGTGCTGGGCGCCATGGATGCGGCCGGTGGCGCCGCCCACATGCGTGGACTTGCCGGTGTCCTCCTCCATGTGGGCGCGCTCGATCTCCACCCGGAAGATCTCGCCGTCCTCCAGCTGTACATCGAGGTAGCCGTTGAAGGCGATGGGCTCGTCGTACTGGGAGGTCTGAAAGTTCTTCGGCATGTCCGGATAGAAGTAGTTCTTCCGGGCGAAGCGGCACCACTCGGCGATCTCGCAGTGGAGCGCGAGGCCGATCTTGATCGCGGACTCGACGCCGACGGCGTTGACGACCGGGAGCGAGCCGGGCATGCCGAGGCAGGTGGGGCAGGTCTGCGAGTTGGGCTCGGCGCCCAGCTCGGTGGAACACCCGCAGAACATCTTGGTCTTGGTGCCGAGCTCGACATGGACCTCCAGGCCCATGACGGGGTCGTAGGACGCCAACGCGTCCTCGTACGACACCAGTTCAGTGACGGTCACGGAAAACTAACCTCTCAGTCCCGGCTCAGTCCGCGAGGACGTCGTCGCTGTTCATCCGGCGCAGCTCGCGGACGAGCAGGGCGACGCCGGTGACGATGGCGGCGGCCGAGACGACCGCGTCGACCAGCTGCAGGGTGTCCTGCTCGCCGCGCGCCTTCTTGGCCTGCTTGGCCACGCTCAGCGCGCCGAACAGCGTGGTGCCGATGGACAGATACGTGCCTGCCTTGGACTTCTTGAAGCCCTTGGCCTTCTTCAGAGCGCTGCTCACAGTGCGGGTGCCTCCTCCAGCAGTGGGTGGCCCCAGCGGTCGTGGAACGCGGCCTCGACGGCCGCGCCGACCCGGTAGAGCCGGTCGTCCTTCATGGCCGGGGCAATGATCTGCAGCCCCACCGGGAGCCCGTCCTCCGGGGCGAGGCCGCACGGCAGCGACATGGCCGCGTTGCCCGCCAGGTTGGTCGGGATGGTGCACAGGTCGGCGAGGTACATCGCCATCGGGTCGTCGGCGCGCTCGCCGATCGCGAAGGCGGTGGTCGGGGTGGTCGGCGAGACGATCACATCGACCTGTTCGAAGGCCTTCTCGAAGTCCCGCGTGATGAGGGTGCGGACCTTCTGCGCGGAGCCGTAGTAGGCGTCGTAGTAGCCGGAGCTGAGCGCATAGGTACCGAGCATCACCCGGCGCTTGACCTCCGGGCCGAAGCCGGTCTCCCGGGTGAGGGCGGTGACATCCTCGGCGGAACGGCTGCCGTCGTCGCCGGTCCGCAGGCCGTAGCGCAGGCCGTCGAAGCGGGCCAGGTTCGAGGAGCACTCGGACGGCGCGATCAGGTAGTACGCGGCCAGCGCCAGGTCGAAGGACGGACAGTCCAGCTCGACGATCTCGGCGCCCAGCTCCTTCAGCAGCTCCACGGACTCGTCGAAGCGCTGCAGCACCCCGGCCTGGTAGCCCTCGCCGCGGAACTGCTTGACCACGCCGACCCGCATGCCCCGGACGGAGCCGTTGCGGGCCGCCTCGACGACCGGCGGCACCGGGGCGTCGACGGAGGTGGAGTCCAGCGGGTCGTGGCCGGCGATGGCCTCGTGCAGCAGGGCCGCGTCCAGCACCGTACGGGCGCAGGGGCCGCCCTGGTCGAGCGAGGACGAGAAAGCGACCATGCCGTAGCGCGAGACGCCGCCATAGGTCGGCTTGACGCCGACGGTGCCGGTGACGGCGGCGGGCTGGCGGATGGAGCCGCCGGTGTCCGTGCCGATCGCCAGCGGGGCCTGGTACGAGGCGAGCGCGGCACTGGAGCCGCCACCCGAACCGCCGGGGATCCTGGTGAGGTCCCAGGGGTTGCCGGTGGGGCCGTAGGCGCTGTTCTCGGTGGACGACCCCATGGCGAACTCGTCCATGTTGGTCTTGCCGAGGATGACGATGCCGGCGTCCTTCAGACGCCGGGTGAGCGTCGCGTCATACGGCGGGATCCAGCCCTCGAGGATCTTTGAGCCGACCGTGGTCGGGATCCCCTTGGTGGTGAAGATGTCCTTGAGTGCGAGCGGCACACCGGCCAGCGGGCCGAGCTTCTCGCCCCGGGCGCGCTTCTCGTCGATGGCGCGGGCCTGCGCGAGGGCGCCCTCGCGGTCGATGTGCAGGAAGGCGTGCACCTTTTCGTCCACGGCCTCGATGCGGGCCAGATGGGCCTCGGTCACCTCGACGGCGGTGACCTCACCGGAGGCGATCTTCGCCGCGATCTCGGCGGCGGTCAGCCTGATCAGCTCGGTGGTCATGGTCACTCCTCCCCCAGGATCTGCGGCACCTTGAAACGCTGCTGCTCCTGGGCGGGGGCGCCGGACAGCGCCTCCTGCGGAGTCAGCGACGGACGGACGACGTCCGGGCGCATGACATTGGTCAGCGGCAGCGGGTGGGAGGTCGGCGGTACGTCTTGGTCGGCGACCTCGGAGACGCGGGCGACCGCGCCAATGATGTCGTCGAGCTGAGTGGCGAAGTGGTCGAGCTCTTCGTCCTGCAGCTCCAGACGTGCCAGCCGGGCGAGGTGGGCGACCTCCTCGCGCGTGATGCCAGGCATGCAGCGATCCTCAGGGTGAGTGTGGTGGTTTCGCGCCCAATCCTATGGCGCCGGACGCACTGCCCGCGAAACGGTTTCGCCGCGCTCGGCCGGGCGGGGGTTTCCGGGGGCTCCGGCCCCGGAAACCGCAACGCCCGGACACCCCGTCGGACCCGCCCTACGTCACCGCGTCCTCCTCCGCCGCCGCCGCGGTGACCGCGGGGAGCGGGGCGCTCTCGCGACGCCAGCCGCCCTCGCTGCGCAGCCGCAGCCAGGCGGTGGTCTCATCCGGCGGCATCGCGGCCGCGACCAGCCAGCCCTGCACCGCGTCGCAGCCCAGATCCCGCAGCCGCTCCCAGGTCTCGTCGTCCTCCACGCCTTCGGCGACCACCAGCAGGCCGAGCGAGTGCGCCAGGTCGAGGGTGCAGCGCACGATCTCGGCGTCCTCGTTGTCGATCGCCAGCCGGGCGACGAACGAGCGGTCGATCTTGAGCTCGCTCACCGGCAGCCGGCGCAGATGGACCAGCGAGGAATAGCCGGTGCCGAAGTCGTCGAGGGACATCTTCACGCCGTGACCGGTCAGCCCGGCCAGCGTGTCGGCGGCCCGCTGCGGGTCCTCCAGCAGGACGTGCTCGGTTATCTCCAGCTGGAGCGCGCCCGGCGGGACGCCGTGCCGGGCGAGGCGGGCGGCGACCGCGCCCGCGAAGCCCGGGGTGTGGACGTCACGCGGGGAGACATTGACGGCGACCGGCACCTCGAGGCCCATCGCCCGCCACCGGGCGACCTGCGCCAGCGCGGTCTCCAGGACGTACTCGGTCAGCCGGGGCATCAGCCCGGACGACTCGGCTATCGCGATGAACTCGTCCGGCGAGACCCGCCCCCGCTCCGGGTGGACCCACCGCACCAGGGCCTCCAGCCCCTCCACATGGCCGTCGAAGCCGACCTTCGGCTGGTAGTGGAGCTCCACCTCGCCCGCGTCGAGCGCCCGGCGCAGATCGCCCAACAGGCCCAGCCGGTCGGGGGTGTTGCCGTCGCGGCGGGCCTCGTAGACCTCGACCCCGCTGCGGTCGCGCTTGGCCTGGTACATCGCCACATCGGCCCGGCGCAGCAGGCCCTCGGCGTCGAGCGCGTGGTCGGGGTAGACGGCGACGCCCGCGCTGGCCTCGAGCACCAGGGTGAGCCCGTCCAGGTCGAGCGGCGACCCCAGGGCGGCGACCAGCGCGCGGGCGGCGCGCTGGGCGCTGGTGAGGGAGTCGGTGACGGGCAGCAGCACCGCGAACTCGTCGCCGCCGAGCCGGGCGGCCTCCGCCTCGCGCGGCAGGGCGAGCCGCAGCCGGGCGGCGATCTGGAGCAGCAGCCGGTCACCGGCGAGATGGCCGAGCGTGTCATTGACCGACCGGAAGCGATCGAGGTCGATGAGCACCAGTGCGGTGCGGTCGGCGGATTGTTCGGCTTCGTCGAGCGCGGCCCAGGTGCGCTCCAGCAGCCATTGCCGGTTGGGCAGCCCGGTGAGGGGGTCGCGGAGCTGCTCCTCCGCACGGGCGTGGGCGATCCACAGGGTGGAGTCGAGGGCGATCAGCGGGACGGCGAACAGCGGGAGCAGCAGCGGCGCATGGTCGGCGACCACGGCGATCAGCGGGGCGATGCCCAGCAGCGCCCCGCCGACGAGCGCCTGCCGGATGAGGGCGGCGCGGGCGCCGCTGGTGGTCAGCCCCGTGCGGGGGGCCAGATAGCGCCAGAGCAGGGCGCGGGTGACGGCGAGATAGACGAAGGCGGTCAGGGCGATCTCGGGGACGTCGGCCGGCCGCCAGGTGTCGGGCAGCCAGGGGTGCTCGACGGAGACGTCCGCGCCCCAGGCGTTGAGCACCAGCCCGCCGGCGGCCACGCCGAGGATGTCGACGGCACAGTGCAGTAAGGCCTGGCGCCATCGGTGCCGGCGGGCGATGGCGACAAAGGTGACCACCGCGATGCCGATCAGGGCGGCGGGCAGCCAGCCGAAGAGCAGCAGGACGGCCAGGGTGAGGGCGGCGCCCGAGCCGGTGCCGCCCCACCAGCGGTCGCGGCCGAGCGCGACCAGGTGGGCGACGATCAGTGCGGTGAGGGTGGCCAGGGACCAGCCGACGGTATGGCCGGGGAACAGGGCCCGCCCGGCGCTGAGCGCGCCGAAGATTCCCGCGGCGAGCACCAGCGCGGCGAGGGGGACGCAGACCACCGGAAGCGCGGGCGGTGGATCCCGGCGCAGCCGTGATACCGGTTCGGCGCTGTCGGTGGGTTTCATGCCCGTCCCTCTCACAGCCGGCGGTGCCCGCGCCACGGCAGGCGCACATCTCAACAGTAGGCCGCAGAAGGCTACGACGGGCAGCGATCGGCAACGGTTGCCCGAACGGGATCCGGCCTTCTGCAGCCATCTGGCAGGCGCTGTAGGGGTAATGCCCACTGACTATGCGGGCATTACTCCGACGGGGTGGCCTCCTGAGGCACCGCGGCGGCGCGGGCGGCCTCGGGCCCTTCCGCGAGCAGCACGGCGAAGCCGTCCTCTTCGAGGACGGGGACCTTCACCTGCATCGCCTTGTCGTACTTCGATCCCGGGTTGTCGCCCACCACCACGAAGTCGGTCTTTTTGGAGACCGATCCGGTCACCTTCGCGCCCTGGCTCTGGAGTGCCTCCTTGGCGGCATCGCGGGTGTAGGAGGCGAGGGTTCCGGTGACGACGACCGTCAGCCCGGCCAGTGGCCGGGGGGCCTCCTCCTCGCCCGCCGCCTCCTCCATGCGGACGCCGGCGGCCCGCCACTTCTCGATGATCTCGCGGTGCCAGTCCTCGGCGAACCACTCCCGGACGGCGGTGGCGATGGTGTCGGACACCCCGTCGACGGCGGCGAGTTCCTCCTGGCTGGCCTCGGCGATCCGGTCGACCGACCGGAATTCACGGGCCAGTGCGGCCGCGGCGACCGGCCCCACATGGCGGATGGACAGGCCGTTGACGATGCGGGCGAGCGGGCGGTCCTTGGCGGCCTGGATGTTCTCCAGCATGGCGAGGGCGTTCTTCTTGGGCTCGCCCTGCTGGTTGGCGAAGAAGGTGACGACCTTCTCCTCGCCCGTCTTGGGATCGCGCTTGGGCAGGCCGCTGTCCGGGTCCAGCACATGGGACTTGATGGGCAGCAGTTCCTCGATCGTCAGGTCGAAGAGATCGCCCTCGTTCTTCAGCGGCGGAGTGGCGGGTTCCAGGGGCTGGGTGAGGGCGGTGGCCGCCACATAGCCGAAGTTCTCGATGTCCAGGCACTGACGGCCCACCAGATAGTAGACGCGCTCGCGGATCTGGGCGGGGCAGGTGCGGGAGTTGGGGCACCTGAGGTCGATGTCGCCCTCCTTCATCGGGCGCAGCTCCGACCCGCACTCGGGGCACTCGGCGGGCATCACGAACTCCCGCTCGGTGCCGTCCCGCAGATCCACCACGGGGCCGAGGACCTCGGGGATCACATCGCCCGCTTTGCGGATCACCACGGTGTCGCCGATGAGGACGCCCTTGGCCTTGACGACCTCCTGGTTGTGCAGGGTGGCGAACTCGACCTCGGATCCGGCGACCGTGACCGGCTCGAAGACCGCCTGCGGGGTCACCCGCCCGGTACGCCCGACACCCACGCGGATGTCGATGAGCCTGGTGTTGACCTCCTCCGGCGGGTACTTCCAGGCGATGGCCCAGCGCGGGGCGCGCGCGGTGGAGCCCAGGCGCCCCTGGAGGGGGATCTCGTCGAGCTTGACGACCACGCCGTCGATCTCGTGCTCCATCGAGTGCCGGGTCTTGGGCCGGCCGTAGTGCGCGATGAACTCGCGCACCTCATCGAGGGAGTTGACGACCTTGGCGTGCGCGGCGGTGGGCAGGCCCCACTCGCGCAGCAGCTCATAGGCGTGCGACTGGCAGTCGATGGCGAAGCCCTCGCGGGCGCCGACGCCGTGCACCACCATGTGCAGCGGCCGGGTCGCGGTGACCCTGGGGTCCTTCTGGCGCAGTGAACCGGCGGCCGCGTTACGCGGGTTGGCGAACGGCTTCTCACCGGCCTCCACCAGGCGGGCGTTGAGCTGCTCGAACTCCGCCATCGGGAAGTAGACCTCACCGCGCACCTCGACCAGGGCCGGGACGCGGTCGCCCCCGAGGCGGTCGGGGATCTCGGCGATGGTGCGGACGTTGGGGGTGATGTCCTCGCCGGTGCGGCCGTCGCCACGGGTGGCGGCCCGGGTGAGGCGCCCGTGCTCATAGGTGAGGTTGACGGCGAGGCCGTCGACCTTGAGCTCGCACAGGAAGTGATACGAGGCGCCCTCGCCCACGTCCTTGGCGATGCGCTCCGCCCAGGCGGTCAGCTCCTCGTCCGTGAAGGCGTTGTCCAGCGAGAGCATCCGCTCACGGTGCTCGACGGAGGTGAACTCCGTTTCGTAGACACCCGCGACCTTCTGGGTGGGCGAATCGGGTGTGCGCAGCTCCGGATGCGCCTCCTCCAGGGCCTCCAGCGAGCGCAGCAGTCGGTCGAATTCGGCGTCGCTGATGACCGGCGCGTCCTTCACGTAATACCGGAAGCGGTGCTCCTCGACCTGCTCGGCCAGCAGCGCGTGCTGCTCCCGCGCCGCAGCGAGCCTGTCGCCGTGCCCGCCGTGCTGTTCGACAGCCACCGTCTCTTCCTCCCGTTGCATGATGAGCGCCGTCACTCAGGGTTGTCCGCGAGTGATCTCGCCGCCCGGACGCAGTGCGCGAGCGCCGCCCGGGCATACCCGGGCGAAGCACCCGCCAGCCCGCACGCCGGAGTGACGGCCACGGACTCGGCAAGAGTCCCCGGCGGCAGCCCCAGCCTGCGCCACAGCGTCCTGACCCCCATGACGCTACCGGCAGGGTCTGACAATGGGCCGTCCACGCCGGGCACCACGCCCGCGAGGAGTCTGGTGCCCGCCTCCACGGCCTCCCCGAGGGCTTCGTCCTCACGTTCGGTGAGCAGCGAGAAATCGAACGAGATGGCTGTCGCGCCGGCTCGCCGCAGCAGCGCGAACGGCACCTCGGGGGCGCAGCTATGGACGATCAGCGCGCCCTCCGCGGCCTGCGCCACCTGTCGCAGCGCACCCTCGGCCACGCCCCGGTCGACCGCCCGGTGGGTGCGGTAGCCGCTGGCCGTACGAACCTGTCCGCGCAGCACCGCGGTCAACGACGGCTCGTCGAGCTGAAGCACCACCCGCGCCCCGGGCACCCGGCGCCTTACCTCCGCGAGGTGTGTCCGCAGCCCCTCGGCGAGCGAGGCGGCCAGGTCCCGGCAGGCTCCGGGGTCGCTCAACGCGGCCTGGCCGCCGCGCAGTTCGAGCGTGGCGGCCAGGGTCCACGGGCCGACGGCCGAGACCTTCAGCAGGCCCTGGTATCCCTGGGCAAACTCCTCGAGCGCGTCCAGGTCCTCGCCCAGCCAGGACCGCGCCCGCCGGGTGTCCCGCCCCGGCCGGTCGCCGATCCGCCACCCGCTGGGCTCGACATGCGCGAACACCTCGACCAGCAGCCCCGCAGTGCGGCCGATCATGTCCGCGCCGGGCCCCCGGGCGGGCAGTTCCGGCAGGTACGGCAGGTTCTCCAAGGACCCGGTGACGGTCTTCGCCGCCTCCCGGGCGTCCGTCCCGGGCATGGAACCGACCCCGGTGGCAATGCCACCGGGGCCCCAGTCCAACTCGCTCATTTCGCTCACTCAGGAAGGGTACGAGAACCCTCGCGCCCGGCGCGCAGCCCCAGCCAGGCGGCCAGGCCACCGGCCAGGTACACAGCACCGACCAGGGCGAAGATCACCGTGATCCCCGGGTACCAGCCGGTGACCCCGGCGAGCACGGCGCTCATCACGGCGATGCCGACCAGGCTGCCGATCTGGCGGTTGGCGTTGAGGGCGGCGCTGGCGATGTTGGCATGCGCCGGTCCGGCCGACTCCATCAGTGCGCCGGTCATGGCCGGGGAGGCGACGCCGATGCCGATGTTGAGGGCGCCGAGGACGACGGCGAGGACCCAGTAGGGCATGCCGGGCGAGACGGTGAAGGCCAGGATGATCATGCCGGCGGCCGAGAAGCCCAGAGAGAGGGCGAGGGCGGCGCGGTTGCCGATGCGACGGCCGTAGCGGGCGTAGAGGATGTTGCCGATGGGCCAGACGAGTTGGGCGGGCAGCATTTCCAGGCCGGCCACCATCGGGCTCGCACCACGCGCCTGCTGGAAGAAGAGGCCGAGCACGAACAGCCCGCCATAGGCGCCGAAGTTGAAGAAGAAGCCGATGAGGCTCGCGGCCCGCACCCCGGAGTTGGCGATGAGCTCACTGGGCAGGATGCGCTGCGCCGCACGACGCTCCCGGGCGGCGAAGCCGAGGGCACCGGGCACGGCCACCGCGAGGGCGCCCAGCACCGCGGGGGCGGTCCAGCCGAGCTCCGGCCCCTGGATCAGGCCATAGCTGAGACCGGCCAGGGCGAGCAGTCCGAGGGCGTGCCCACCGGCACCGAGCATGCCCGGCTTGCCGGGTATGGGGGCGACCACGCGACGGGCCAGGAACAGTCCGACGATGCCCACCGGCAGGTTGATCAGGAAGATGGAGCGCCAGCCCAGCGAGCCGACCAAGATCCCGCCCAGCGCGGGCCCGACCCCGGCCGCGACGGAGACGATCGCCGACCACAGACCGAGCACCCGGGCCCGCTCCTTGGCCCCCGGGAAGGCGTTGAGCAGCAAGGTCAGCGAACTGGGCATGAACAGCGCGGCGCCCGCGCCCTGCAGCAGCCTGGCCACGATCAGCACGGCCGCCGTGGGCGCCACCGCGCACAGCAGCGAGGATGCGACGAACAGTCCCAGCCCGGTGAGGTAGATGCGGCGGGCTCCATAGCGGCCGGCCAGCGAGCCTGCCAGCAGCAGCAGCGAGGCGAAGACCAGGATGTATCCGCTCACCACCCAGGTGAGGCCGGAGAGGGACAGGTGCAGTCCGCTGCGGAGGGACGGCCCCGCGACATTGATGATCGTCGTGTCGAGAGCGGCCATCACAAACCCAAGAGCCAGGGCGAGGAGTTGGAGCCCCTGACGCTTGGGGGCGGCGAGTGCGGCGGGGGTGGCGGGGGTGGCGGCTGCCGGGGCCGCCGGGGCTGCCGGGGCCGCCGCCGGAGTGCGGGTCTCAGTGATCATGCAAAAGAAGTTACAGCTGTATCGATTACAGCGACAATAGTTACAGCTGTAACTTTACTAAGGCTATACAGAAGCCCCTGGGTCACCCGCTCTCCCAGGGGCTACGCCGCGCTCAGCGCTCCTCCGACCCGGTCAGTGCCCGGTACAGCCGGTCGCGCAGCTCATCCAGCTCGTCCTGCGGGAGATGACCCAGCGGCGACTCCTCCCCCATCCGCCGCATCAGCTCCAGCCTCAACTCCTGCCCCGCCTCGGTCAGAACGAGCTGCTTGGCCCGCCGGTCCTGCGGATGCGGCTCCCGCACCACCAGGCCCCGCTTCTCCAGCTTGTCCATGACGTAAGTGACGTTCGGCGGCTCGCAGTTCAGCACCACGGCCAGTTCCCGCGCCGTCCTCGGGTCCCCCAGTTCCTCCAGGGCCTTGGCCTGCGTCAGCGTGAGGTCGAACTCGGCGATCCGGCTGCGCCGGTGCGCATCCATCCGCTTGCCCAGCTCATTGATGAGGAGTCGTATGTCCCGGATCGAGGATCCGGCTGTCACGGTGTCCAGTGCACTAGTCATGGCTTCAGCGTACGCCCGGCCTCAGCGACCATCCCGCTCCAGCGGCCTGGCCGGTTCAGCGACCTGGCCGGACTGTCAGATCGTTGATCTCGGCATCCCGCGGCAGATCGAGGGCGAGCAGCACCGTGGTCGCCACCGACTGCGGCTCGATCCACTTCCCCGCCTGATACTCCCGGCCCTCCTGCCGGTGCACCTTCTCCTGCATCGCGGTGGCCGTACGCCCCGGGTAGACGCTGGTGACCCGCACACCGTGCTCATGCTCCTCCGCGCGCAACGCATCGGCGAGCGCCTTGAGCCCGTGCTTGCTCGCCGCATACGCGCTCCAGCCGGCGTGCGCACTGAGCCCCGCCCCCGAGTTGACGAAGACGATCTGCCCCTTGGCGACGCGCAGTTGCGGCAGCAGCAGCCGGGTCAGCTCGGCCGGGGCCACCAGGTTGACCGCGAGCGTGCCGCTCCAGGTCTTGGTCGTCAGATCACCGACCATCCCGAGGTCGACCACGCCCGCGATGTGCAGCAGCGAGTCGATCCGGTCGGGCAGCGTCTGATGGCTCAGCGCCCAGGACAGCCGGTCCGGGTTGGCCAGGTCGGCGACGAGCGTACGGGCCCCCGGGAACCGCGCGGCCAGTTCCTTGGCCCGCCCCGCGTCCCGCGCGAACAGATACAGCTCGTCCCCGCGGGCGAGCAGCCGCTCGGCGACGGCCGCCCCAATGCCCGATCCGGCACCAGTGATCACATGAGTTGCCATGCGCGCCAGTTTGCCCTACTGCCCTATCGCGCGCCTGCTCACCTTTCCAGATACGCCAGCTCCAGATACGCCAGCGCACTCGCGCCGTCCTCGGCGAAGAACACCAGGTCCGCGAGGGGAACGGGGAGGAACCCCTCCGCCTCCATCCGCAGCAGCTGCTCCTTCAGCCCGTCATAGAACCCGGCCGTGTTCAGCAGCACCACGGGTTTGGCGTGCAACCCGTGCTTCTTCAGCTCCAGGATCTCGGTCGCCTCGTCCAGCGTCCCCGTCCCGCCGACCATGATCACAACCGCGTCACCACGCGCGAGCAGCCCCGCCTTGCGCTCGGCCAGATCCTTGGCGATCACCATCTCGTCCGCGCTCTTACGGGCCTTGGCGGCCAGGAACTCCACCGACACCCCGACCAGCCGCCCGCCGTGCTGCTGCACCCCGTCCGCCATCACCTTCATCAGCCCGGACTCCGAACCACCCCACACCATGGTGTGCCCGCCCTTGCCGATCCGCCCGGCGAATTCGCGGGCGGGAGTGGTGTAGCGGTCATCGAGGTCGGCGGCGGAGCAGAAGACGGTGATGTTCATGGGGGCAGGATACGGGGGGCTGCGGGCAGCCCACACTTCCTGGCCGCAAGCCATCCATCAACTCTTCACCACAAGAGGTGACTTGGGCGGGAGGGCAACTAGATCGGTGGTTACGCTCGCGCCGGGCGGCCCGGGCATCGGCGGTCGCCTCGTCGACGGCCGCCGGGCCGACATCCACGTTCGTGAACATCCAGAGCCTAAGCTGGAGAGACGCATGACACCCGCCCTCGCGTTAAGGGAGCCGACCATGTCGACCGCACCCGACAGCACGCCGCGACCGGCCGCTTCCTCCTCCACGGAGGCACACCCGCTGCGTACCATCCGCGACATCCGGGCCGCCCTGCCCGAAGATCAGCAGGGACACTTCGATGCTCAGCTGGCCGAGACCGACATCGATGACCTGTCTGCGGTACTGACTCGATGGGCGACTCTGGGGACCGACGGCTTCTTGGACTGGATGCTCACGACCCCCTTCGAGGGTCTGGAGTTCGGGGAACGCTCTTATGACGAGCAGGCGGATGACAAGTGAGCTACCTACTGGACACAAATGTGGTCGCCGAACTCACCGTCAGGCCCAAACCCGAGCCGTCCGTCGTGGCGTGGGCACGCTCCCTCGCTGCAAATGACTTCTTCCTCAGCTCCATGACAATGGCCGAGATCCAGTTCGGCGTTGACTGCGCGCCGAACCCCCAGCGGAAGGCCCTCTACGCGACAGTCTTGTCGGAACTACGAGCAGAATACGAGGGCCGGATCATCGCGATCGGAGAACCCGAGGCAGCAGCCTTCCTGGCCATTCACAAGAGGCTCAAGGCCGAAGGCAACGGCATCGACCCGCCGGATGCCCTCATCGCCGCCACCGCGATGGCCAATGGTTGGACGGTGGCCACCCGCAACATCAAGCACTTGGAGCGGACCGGCGCCTCGCTGGTCAATCCGTGGGATTACGACGGCCAGCGCTAGCTACGGAGTGTTTCTGCACCGCTTCGCGGTTTGGGGGGGCAGGGCAGCAGGGGGCTGCGCCCCTGTGGGCCCGCCCGCTGCGCGGCCGGATGGGGGTGGGCCGGAGCAGGGGTGGAGCCGTGGTCCGTTGGTGGTGCGGAGTGCCGGGCTGTGCCCGGGGCCGCTCCGCTGCGCTGCGCGGGGTTGGTGGGGGCGTGGTGCTTGGTGGGGTGGTTCAGGGATGAACTTGCCCCGGTTTCCTGCAGTGAGAAGGGCCTTGGGTGAGGGAAATGGCTCCCTTAATGAAGTGCAGCCGGGGCAATCAGGGCAATCAGGGCGAACCTGCCGAGGTCCGGTACGGTACCGGGCCCCGAAGGGGCGCGGGGCGGCTGCGCGATGCGGCTCCGCCGTGTGGGCGCGACCAGCCACGGACCGACCGCAGCCGCATGACCTCACTTTCCAGCGAAGCGCTTGGCTTCGACGGCGAGGGCTCGCAGGATCCTGTCCCACGCCGCCTCCGCCGCCTCCGCGTGATAGGTGTCCGGGCGGTCCTCGCACAGGAAGCCATGGGCGGCGTCCGGGTAGGCGACCAACTCATGCTGGACGCCCGCCTCTTGGAGCCGCTTCTCCATCCGCTCCCGTTCATCGGCGGTGATCAGGAAGTCCCGCTCGCCGACCAACCCCAGCAGGAACGTGCCGCGCTCCGCGATCACGGCGGCACCGGCCGGTGAGAGCGGCGGCTCCGGCTCGGCGAGCGGGATCCCGCCGTCCAGGGTCCAGCCGCCGTAGCAGCTGACCACCAGGTCAAGTTGCAGCCGGGTGGCGGCGAGCACTCCCAGGTGCCCGCCGAGCGAGAAGCCCACAAAGGCGCGGATGCCGATGTTTTCGCCCGTGAGGGCGGCGGCGGTGTCCGCCGCCACACTCTCCTGGGTCAGACCGCCCAGCAGCCGGAATCCCTCCTGGCGACCCGCGTCGTCATAGCCGAGTTCGGCGCGGCGGGCCTGCCGCCAGTAGAAGTCCGGGGCCACGGCCCGGTATCCCGCACCGGCCAGCCGCCGGCAGGCCCCTTCCACCCAGGCCGTGACGCCGAACAGCTCCATGCCCACCACGACGGTGGCGGTGGGGGTGCGACCGCCTGCCGGCTGGGCGATGTACGCGTCAGGCCCCTCGGGCAGGCGTACCCAGTCGGCTGTGACGGGTGAGTTCTCCGGCATGGGCTCACTCCAAGGTGGACTCAGGCATGAACGGCGGCTTGGCGGCAACGCCGTGACTGTGGCCGGCATGTTACGCCATCGATTACCGGTACTGGTGGGGCAGTTGAGGATGCAGTGAATTCCGCCCTCAGGCGGCCAAGGCCGGCGCCAGCGCCGGAGGGGGCGGATCTTCGGGCAGTACCAGCTCAAACCAGATCAGCTTGCCGTCCTCGCCGAGCGGGAAGCCGCCCCATCGGTGTGCGAGAAGGTCAAGGATCAGCAGGCCTCTCCCCCGGCTCGCATCGGCGGTGGGCTGTTCGGGCCGAACCGGCAGCTCCAGGCCGCCGTCGGCGACGCTCACCCGCAGGACGGGGTGCGACCAGAAGAGCCGGACCGTCGCCGGTCCGCCGGAGTACCGGACGGAGTTGGTGGCCAGCTCCGATGTCAACACCTCGGCCCTGTCCATCAGTTCGCTCAGCTCGTGAGCGACCAGCACGGCCCGCAGGGTCGTCCTGGCGATCCCAGGGCCACGGGGGTCACAGGGGAAGGCAAGTTCGTACTCCCAGGGGTCGGCGAAGGGGATGGGGGCGGGGAGTTGGGGCCGGGGCGTTGGTGGCGTGGGCACGGGGCACCTCCTGTGGGGCGGTGGTGGGCTGGGCGCCTCCGCACTCAGACTGACAAGCGAGTGGCGCGGGTCACACAGTAGGGCACGGCTACTCACGTGTGAGCCAAAACTCACGAACGAGTGAGCAGTTGACGGACTCACTGGACCATGGCGAACCGCACTGCCAGACTGTTCCGCGCACATGAGAGAGGATCCATGGCTCCACGGAACGCCCCCACAGGCCGCCAGAGACGCCTGGCAACCGAGATGCGCCGCCTACGCGAACAGGCAGGCATCTCCATTCAAGAGGCGGCCGCGATGCTCGGCGCCGATCGCACGATGATCTCTAACGTCGAGGCGGGACGAACCGGGCTCAGCGAAGAACGAGTTCGCCAACTGGCCTGCCACTACAAGTGTCCGGACCCGAGGCTGATCGACGGGCTTGCGGCAATGGCAGGCCGCCGAATGCGACCTTGGTGGAACGAATATCGGGGAAAACTTCCCGACGGACACCTCGATGTGTCCGAGATCGAGTATCACGCCACCCGCATCCGGACCGCGCAGACCATTCACCTACCTGGCCTCTTCCAGACAGAGGACTACGCCCGGGCCATCTTCAATCTCGCCGTGCCGGAACTGCCGCGCTTGCAGCTGGAACTACGAGTCGCCCACCGTATGGACCGCCAAGCCGTTGTCACGGGTAGCCAGGCGACCCCGTACATCGGCATCATCCACGAAGCAGCGCTGCGGCTGGAGTTCGGAGGCCGGGATGTAGCCAGGAAGCAACTGAACTACCTGGCAGACGCGGCAGACTGGGACAACGTCACGTTCCTGGTCATCCCGTTCAGTGCGGGTGCCTTCCACGGCGCGGGCCAATCGATCCTCTACACGGAAGGCCCTGTTCCTGAGCTGGACACAGTCCACCTGGACACCGCCTTTGGCGCGCATTTTGTAGATGCCCCGACACCACTAGCCAACTACCGTGCATTGCTGGACCTGATGGAAAATTCCGCACTCGCTCCGGACGAATCTCAAAAGCTCATCCGGTCCATCGCACGCGATCCGTGAGAGGACCTAGACATTGCGTCACCATGATTGGCAACGCTCAACCTTTTGTGCAGGCGGTGGCAACAACTGCGTCCAGGTGACCGTGACGATCAACGAAGCCGCTCTCCGCGAGAGCGAATCCCCAGCACACGTCATATCGACCAGCCCAGACGCCCTCCGCGCCCTGTTCAACAGCGTAAAAGCCGGAGCTCTCTGAGCTCCACAAGCTCCGCCCGCATCGCGGATGGCTACTCCGGCGGGCCGACATCGACCCGGAGATAGAAACGGCCGTTCTCGGCGCGTACCCAAGCGTCATGAACCGTCGGCTTGCGGTACCCGCTGACCTTCACGGGCAGGACGCACCAGTTCTTCGGGCAGTTGGTGAGGCTCTTGACGTACCCAACTGCCCCCATACCATGCTGATATTTGAGCCATGTCCTTGCGGCTTCCATCTGCGTAGGACATCCAGCGAAGCAAGAGCCGTCCGCCTCATAGGTCACCCGTGCCCGGTCGGCATCACCGTCTTCTTCGTTTGTCCGGGTGAAACCGGTAGGGTCCGTCATTTCCTTGGTTGCACGTACATTGGCCTGATAGGCGGCGGAATCCTCCCTCTTCTGGTACAGCGAATATCCGAATATGGACGCACCCACCACCAGAGCCAGCGCCACCACACTGATCACCGCGGTCCGTACCGGCCTCCGGCGGCGCAGCACGGCAGGCGAGGCGAGCGGCTGCGGAGGTGGGACGACCGGCGGCGAGCCCACCGGCGGAGGCGGAAGAGGGGGCTGGACGGGCACCGCTGCGGGCCGCACATCGACGGCTGTCGGCCGGTATGAAGTCAGCGCGGCCAGCATCGAGTTCAGCTGATCCATGGTCAGCCGCTGGGCCGGATCCTTGCGGAACAGAGCGCTGAGCAGGGGTTCGAGGGGCCCGGCGCGCTTGGCGGCGATCGGCTCTTCCGTGGCGACGGCGACAAAGACCGCGCTGGGGCTCGCCCCGTCGAACGGAGGGTGGCCCTCCACCGCGTTGTAGAGGGTCGCGCCCAGCGACCAGAGGTCGGACTCGGCGGTGGCGGGCAGGCCACGTACCTGCTCGGGAGCCATAAAGGCCGGGGTGCCCATGAGCATGCCGGTGCCCGTCAGGGTCACATCACCATGGACGGCCGCGATCCCGAAGTCGCTCAGGACGACGCGATCGCCTTCCAGCAGTATGTTGGCGGGTTTGATGTCCCGGTGGGTGATGCCCATCCGGTGCGCGACGCTGAGGGCCTCGGCCATCTGGCGCCCGATTTGGGCTACTTGGTGCGGTGGTAGCGGGCCTTGCCTGGCGAGGAGGTCGTCCAGGGACCCGCCCTGCACCAGCTCCATGACGATCCATGGGCGTCCGTCATCGCCGGTGACCCGGTCGTGCACGGTGATGATGCCGGGATGCTTCAACCGTGCGGCGGCGCGAGCCTCCCGGTCCAGCCTGGCGATCCAGTTCTCCCGCTCGGCGGTACCGAGGTGTTCGGGAAGGCGAAGCTCCTTGACGGCCACATCCCGGTCCAGCTGCTCATCACGAGCACGCCAGACCGCTCCCATGCCGCCCTGCCCCAACAGACCGGTCAGCCGGTACCGGTCTGCCAGTATCCCTCCGATATCCCCTGCCACAGCTGTGGACTATAGCCGCGGCAGTCGGCCGGAAGTACGAGGAGTCGGTCAGTAGGTCACCGTAATGCCCCGTGCCGGGCCGTCCACCCGCACCGTACCGCCATAGGGGATCACCAGTTGTGGATCGGTGTGGCCGAAGTCCACGTCGAAAACGGCCATGGTGTCCGGGGCGTACACCGCCAGCGCGCGCAGCACCGCTTCGCGTTGCTGGTCGGCGTAACGCCGCTTGGCCTCGGCCTCGTTGGGCTGTGGAAAGGACCAGGCCTTGGCGCGGGCCATCAGCAGCGCGGGGAAGCGGGCCAGCAGGCCGCGCTCGCCCATGCTGCGCAGGATGCGGAACACCTCCTCGGCGGAGGGCATCTCCTCGGAGGTTTCCAGGAACAGGATGTTGCCCTCGTAAGCGGCGGGGTCGCGCTCGATCTCACGGTCCGCCATCAGGAGCCAGGAGAGGATCTCCAGGTTCCCGCCCCAGGAGCGACCCTCGGTCACCCGCTCGGGCCGGTGCCAGATCCAGCCGTTGGCGGGCTGTGCATCGGGCTCCGTGGCGAAGGTGGCCGGGTCGGCCCAGTCACGGTCGGTGTCGCGGTAGCGCTCGGCGGGGCGCAGTTGATAAGGGCCCGAGGTGAACAGGGCTGCGCGGAGGGAATCGGCAGTCATCGGGTGAAGGGCGTATGGGCGGCCGAGCTCGGTCATCACCGAGGCGCCGTGGTAGCCGACGATGCCGAGGTTGCGCAGGAAGAGCAGCAGGTTGGTGTTGTCGCTGAAGCCGAAGAAGGGTTTGGGGTGGGCGCGGATCAACTCTCGGTCCAGCAGCGGCAGCACGGTGATCTGGTCATCCCCTCCGATGCTTGCCATCACCGCCTTGACCGTCGGGTCGGCGAACGCGGCATGGATGTCGGCCGCACGCTCCCGCGGGCTCGCCCCCGCCTTCCGCGTCGCCGGGTACTCCACCGGCTCCAGCTCGAACTCCTCGCGCAGCCGCTGGAGTCCCAGCTCGTAGGGGCGCGGGAAGATCGCGGGCAGCCCGGCGGACGGTGAGATGACGGCAATGCGGTCGCCGGGCGCGGGCTTGGGCGGGTAAGCGGGTGGTCGCATGCGGGTGAGGGTAAGGGGCCTGGCTGCCGCCAATCGACTCCATTGAGGGCCCCCGCCGTGACCGAGGTCGCGGTGGGGGCTCTCGACGCGTTCTTCAGGGCGTCGTCCAGGGCGTCGTCCAGGGCGTCTTCTAGGGTGTCGGCGCGGTGAGATACCGCTGGATCGTGGGCCCGAGCCAGTCCACGATCTCCTCGCGGCCGAGCGCCACGCTCGCCGGAAACCGCAGCACATAGCGCGTCAGCGCGAGCCCTAGCACGGTCGAGGCGCACAGCGCCGCCCGCGCCGGCGCCTGCTCCGGCTCGGGGCCCACCCGGCGGGCCAGCGGGATCAACTGCTCACGCAGCACGCTCTGCATGCGCTCGGCGACGGCCGGGTCGGTGACGCCGACCCGCATCAGCGCGGTGAGCTCCCCGTTCTCCTCCCACAGGGTCAGGAAGTGGCGCACCAGCGTGCGGCCGATCTCCTCGCGCGGTTCGACGGACAGGCCGGGCAGCCCGGGGTCGATCGCGACGGCCGCCGCGAACAGGCCCGCCTTGTTGCCGTAGTAGCGCATCACCATCGACGGGTCGATCTTCGCGTCGCGCGCGATGGCCCGGATGGTCGCCTTCTCGTAGCCGTCCGCCGCGAACCGCTCGCGGGCCGCGGCGAGGATCGTGGCGCGGGTGGCGTCGGAACGCCGTGCGGCCTGTTGGTTCTCCGTGGTGCCGGTCATGCCAACAAACGTAGGCCAACAAGTGTTGACAGTCCAGGGCTGTGGCTCTACGTTTGCCAACAAGCGTTTGCCAACAGGCGTTGGCAAGGTCGCAGTCGCTGGAGGCCTTGGTGTCACCGGCGATGTCCCTTGAGTGACCGTCAGATCTCCTCGTGCCACAGGTAGTGAGCGTCGCCGGATCCAGTACGGCGGTGGCCGGCCTCAGCGCTGTGGGACAACCGATAGCGAGAGGAAGTACCGAGGATGGCCAAGCTGCAGAGCCTGGACCCGAATACGCCGATGTTCGCGCAGTTCAAGGAGCAGACCGGGCCCATCGTCCTGGCCAACACCTTCGTCGTCCCGAAGGAGAGGGCGGAAGCGTTCCTGGCCCTCTTTCGGAGGCAGGCGGAGTTCATGAAGGCTCAGCCGGGATTCGTCTCCCTGCAGATGCACAAGGGAACGGCGGACAGTCGGCTTCTGATGAACGTCGCGGTCTGGGAGTCGACCGAAGCGCTCGCCACGGCGTTCGGCAGCCCGGAGTTCCAGCGCATGGCGGCCGAGTTCCCCGACGACATCGTGTCGTACCCGCACATCTTCGAACAGATCGACGTATGACACGGCAGCTGTAGCCGGGGGGAGGGCAGCCGGAGAAGCCCTGCCCTCCCCCCGGGCAGTCACGCATCCATGCACCATGCCGGGTCGTCAGGGCCGCCGAGCACCCCACCACGCGTGGCCCCTCCTCGCACCGGTACGCGACATCTGGCACGTCATCGGCCGCCCTCGCTGCGCCCGCCACATCAGCCGTGTCCGCGACGCCTGACCAGGACCCATACGACTCGCCAAGCTCACAAAACTCGCAAGGAGAAGAACAATGTCGCTGAAGAAGATCAACACCGTCCTGGCCGCCGCCTTCATCCTCTTCATCCTCTGGTTCGGAGGGGAGTTCATCCTGAGCCCGGAGACGACGGCGCCGGGCTTCGGCCTGTCGAGCCGGCTGTCCGGCGACGGCGGCGGCTTCCTGATCATCAAGGGAATCCGCGACGTCGTCCTGGCCCTGGTCCTGGGCATCCTGCTGGTGACGGGCCACCGCCGGGCGCTGGGCTGGGTGCTGCTGGTGGAGGCCCTCGCCGCGTACGGCGACATGACCACCGTGCTGGCCCACCACGGCTCCGTGGCCACCGCGCTCGGCGTCCACGGCCTGACCGCGACGCTGATGGTGGTCAACGGCCTGCTGATGATGCACGAGACCCGCAAGGTCGCGGCCGCTCCGGCGATGCCCGCCCCGCAGCCCGCCTGATCCCACCTTGGCGCGTGCCGGTATTCGCGTGTCGGTCTCCTCGCCGTCGGCACGCAGTTGGGCCGGGTAGGTGCCGGGGCCCTGTGGGGCCACTCCGCCCGGCCGGGCAGCTCGAGATCGATCAGAGGTACGGTCGTCCACGGGTCACGCCCGGTGGCGACCTGACCGCAACCGAGCAGGGCCCGCCCCGATCGGTCCCACTCGCTGCACTCCGGCGCATGCTCAAGGCCGGTCGATAGTCTGAGGTCTCAGCCGATCCAGGAGGCGACTTCCGTATGAGCAGCCAGCCTGTGCACCACCACGACGGGCCGTTGATCCCCATGCCCGAGCTCAACCTGCCCTCGTTGCGCCGGGCGGTGGCCACAGTGGCGCCCTCCAGACTTCCCGAGATGATCGACGAGATGCAGGAGGCATTCGATGCCGCCGGCAAGGACGGCCGTATCGGCGCCATCCGCCTCTTCTACCGTCGGTGGGGAATCGTCGTGGCCATCGAGCGCGATCCTGAACGCTCCGCTCGCTTTCATGCCGCAATGAGAACCTTCCACACCGCCACCGGGGACGAACAGCAGGCTGCCGTCATGGAGATCGCAGACATCCTGCACACAGCAGAGCGTGAGGTGGAGGCCCTGGAGTCCGCCGGGTGAGCGACTGGAGCTGGGAGTACTTCACAGACGGGTCGACAAGGGTATGGAACCCGCCCTTCGGACCGAAGTCGAGCGGCTCGCGACTCAGCTCGCCTCGGTCAATTCCATGACCTTTCTCGACGGGCCCGCGTATGCAGCAGCCGGGCCCGGCGTGCGGATCGCTCTCGGATCCATCGCCGACGGCCGGACTGTCATGGTGCACTACATCACCGACGTGCGCGGGGAGCGCATCGTCATCACCACCGTGAGCTGCGCTTGATGCCTCGAGTGGCGGGACCTCACCCCCCAACCCCCGCCCCGGCCCGCTCCGTTGCCGCGATCGTCGCCGAGCCGACCACCCGGGTGCCGTCGTAGAGCACGATCGCCTGGCCGGGGGCGACTCCGCGCACCGGCTCCGTGAAGCTCACCCGCAGTTCCGTGCCGTCCACCAGCTCCGCCGTGACCGGGGTCTCCTCGCCGTGGGCGCGCAGCTGGGCCGTGTAGGTGCCGGTGCCCTCCGGTGCGATGCCGCACCAGCGGGGCTTGATCGCGGTCAGGGCGGAGACGGCCAGCGACTCGGCGGGGCCGACCGTGACGGTGTTGTTCACCGGGGAGATGTCCAGGACATAGCGCGGCTTGCCGTCCGGTGCGGGGTGGCCGATGCGCAGGCCCTTGCGCTGGCCGATGGTGAAGCCATAGGCGCCGTCGTGGGTGCCGATCCTGGTGCCGGACTCGTCGACGATGTCGCCCGCCGCCTTGCCGAGGCGGGAGGCCAGGAAGCCCTGGGTGTCGCCGTCGGCGATGAAGCAGATGTCGTGGCTGTCGGGCTTCTTGGCCACGGCCAGGCCGCGTCGCTCCGCCTCGGCGCGGATCTCGTCCTTGGTGGTGAGGGTGTCGCCGAGCGGGAACATGGCGTGGGCGAGCTGCTTCTCGTCCAGCACGCCCAGCACATAGGACTGGTCCTTGGCCATGTCGGAGGCGCGGTGCAGCTCGCGTGAGCCGTCCTCACGCACCACCACCGTGGCGTAGTGGCCCGTGCACACCGCGTCAAAGCCCAGGGCGAGGGCCTTGTCCAGCAGGGCGGCGAACTTGATCTTCTCGTTGCAGCGCAGGCAGGGGTTGGGGGTGCGGCCGGCCTGGTATTCGGCGATAAAGTCCTCGACCACGTCCTCGCGGAAGCGCTCGGCCAGGTCCCAGCAGTAGAAGGGGATGCCGATGACATCGGCGGCCCGGCGGGCGTCGCGGGAGTCCTCGATGGTGCAGCAGCCGCGGGCGCCGGTGCGGAAGGACTGCGGGTTGGCGGAGAGAGCCAGGTGCACGCCGGTGACATCGTGGCCCGCTTCGGCGGCACGGGCCGCGGCGACGGCCGAGTCCACGCCGCCGGACATGGCGGCGAGCACGCGGAGGCGGCGGCCGCCGGAAGGGAAACCGGAGAAGTCGTTCATAGCCCGTCCAGGGTAAGTCAGGACAGGCCCGCCGAGCGGGCCCGTTCGACCACCGGGCCAATGGCCTCCGTCACGGCCCGGACGTCCGCCTCGGTGGAGGTGTGGCCCAGGGAGAAGCGGAGCGTGCCCCGGGCGAGGTCCGGATCGGTGCCGGTGGCCAGGACGACATGGCTGGGCTGGGCGACACCGGCCGTGCAGGCGGAGCCCGTGGAGCACTCGATGCCCTGGGCGTCCAGCAGCAGCAGGAGCGAGTCGCCCTCGCAGCCGGGGAAGGAGAAGTGGGCGTTGGCGGGCAGCCGGCCCGCCGGGTCCGGGTCGCCGCCGAGGACGGCGTCGGGGACGGCGGCCCGTACGCCGCGGATCAGCTCGTCCCGCAGGGCGCCGACCTCGCGGGCGAAATCCGCGCGCCGCTCGGAGGCGAGCGCAGCCGCGGTGGCGAAGGCGGCGATGGCGGGTACGTCCAGCGTGCCGGAGCGCACCTGCCGCTCCTGGCCGCCGCCGTGCAGCAGCGGCACCGGCTCATAGGAGCGGCCGAGCAGCAGGGCGCCGATGCCATAGGGGCCGCCGATCTTGTGGCCGCTGACGGTCATGGCGGCCAGGCCGGAGGCGGCGAAGTTGACATCCAGCTGGCCGACCGCCTGGACCGCGTCCGCGTGCAGCGGGATGCCGAACTCGGCCGCGACCTCGGCCAGTTCGCGAACCGGCAGGATGGTGCCGATCTCGTTGTTGGCCCACATCACGGTGGCCAGGGCGACATCGGCGGGGTTGCGGGCTATCGCCTCGCGCAGGGCACCCGGATGCACCCGCCCATGGGAGTCGACGGGGAGGTACTCGACCGTCGCGCCCTCGTGCCGGGCGAGCCAGTCGACGGCGTCCAGCACCGCATGGTGCTCGACCGGGCTGGCGAGCACCCGGGTACGGGCCGGGTCGGCGGCCCGGCGCAGCCAGTACAGGCCCTTGACGGCGAGGTTGTCGGCTTCGGTGCCGCCCGCGGTGAAGACCACCTCGCTGGGCCGGGCACCGAGCGAGGCCGCGAACCATTCGCGTGACTCCTCGACGGTGCGGCGGGCGCGCCGGCCCGCGGCGTGCAGTGACGAGGCGTTTCCGGTGACGGTGAGCTGAGCGGTCATCGCCTGTACCGCTTCCGGGTACATCGGAGTGGTGGCGGCGTGGTCGAGGTAGGCCATGGTGCGCACGATTCTACGAGCCGCGGCGCGCGGCCAGACCCCGTGGGTTTGCGTTGGAGCCGGGCCGCACGGCGTCATCAGGCCTCTTCCGCGGCCGCGCTGCGCCGGTGCCAGGCGCGCGGTGCCCGCCAGTGGTAGCGCATCGCCAGCAGCCGCAGCACAAAGGCGGTCAGGACCGGGAGCCCGCTGGTCGCGCCGGAGAGCGCGTCATAGCGGATCAGCAGGGCGGCCAGTGCGGCGCCGACCATGGCGGGCACCGCATAGAGGTCGCGGTCCCAGCGCAGCAGCGAGGGCACCTCGTGGGCGAGTACGTCGCGCAGCACCCCGCCGCCGACCGCGGTGGCCAGTCCCAGCGTGGCGGACTGGGTGAGCCCGAGGCCGTGCCCATAGGCCTTGACGGTGCCCGTGACGCAGAACAGGCCGAGCCCGGCGGCGTCGCAGACCCCCACGGTCATGGTGATCCGCTCGACCTCGGGGTGCAGGAAGAAGACGATCAGGGTGGCGATCAGCGGGGTGATGAAGTAGCCGAGGTCGCTGAAGGCGGCGGGCGGTACGGCACCGATGACCAGGTCCCGGAACAGCCCGCCGCCCAGCGCGGTGACCTCCGCCAGCACGGCCATGCCGAAGACGTCGAAGTTCTTCCGGACACCGAGGAGCGCGCCCGAGATGGCGAAGACGAAGATTCCGGCGATGTCGAGCCAGTGCTGGACGGAGGGGCTGAACAGATCGGTGAGCACGCGACATTCTTACTGACATTTCCGGCACGGCACGCGTGCCCGCCAGTGACTACCGCAGGGCGGGCTTGGACGGGGTGGACAGCCAGGTGTGGAAGAGGTCCCCGAGGCGCTGATGGGAGACCTGCTCGGCGAGCGCGATGAACTGTTCGGTGCCGGCGTTGCCATAGCGGTGCTGGGCGGTCCACAGCGGGAGCAGCCTGAAGAACGCCTTGTCGCCGATGCGCTCGCGCAGCATCTGGAGGGTCATCGCGCCGCGGTCGTAGACCGCGCCGGAGAACATCGTGTCGCGCTGTGGGTCGGCGACGTCGATCTTCCAGAAGGGGGCCTCGGCCTTGATGCCGTCATAGGCACGCAGGAAGGAGTCATGGGCGCTGCGCCTGCCCTTGTGCTCGTCCCACAGCCACTGGGCGTAGCTGGCGAAGCCCTCGTTGAGCCAGATGTTCTTCCAGCGCGCGACCGAGACCGAGTCGCCGAACCACTGGTGGGCGAGCTCGTGCACGATCGTGGTCTCGCTGCGGACGGCGGAGTAGAGCGGCTTGGACTGGGTCTCCAGGGAGAAGCCCGCCTCGGGCATGTCGCCGACGATGGCGCCGGTCTCCTCGAAGGGGTAGGGGCCGAAGATCTTCGACCAGTAGTCGGTGGCCTCGGCGGTGACGCCGTAGACGTCGACCTTGCCCTTGTTGGGCAGGCTCGGGTCGATGGCGGTGTAGATGGGGATGCCGCCCGGGGTCCGTCCGGTCCGGACGTCGAACTTGCCGATGGTGGCGGTGGCGAGGTAGGTCGCCATGGGCCGGTTCTCCCGCCAGTGGGTGACGGTGTCGGCGCCGCGGTTCCGGGTGGAGATCAGCCTGCCGTTGGAGACGGCGGTCAGGCCCTTGGGGGCCTTGATGGTGATGTCGAAGGTCGCCTTCTCCGAGGGGTGGTCGCTGGAGGGGAACCAGGTGGAGGCGGCGTTGGGCTCGCAGCCGACGAAGACGCCGTCCTTGGTCTTCATCCAGCCGTATTTGGAGCCGAAGATGATGGGGCCGCTGAGCGGCTGGGGTATGCCGCCGTAGGTGACGGTGACGGTGAAGGCGTGGCCCTGGTAGAGGGCGTGCCGGGGGCGGATCACCAGTTCGTCCCCGTCGCGGGTGAAGGCGGCCCGCCTGCCGTTCACCTCGACCGAGCTGACGTTCAGCTGCTGCAGGTCGAGGTCGAAGGAGGAGAGGTCCTGGGTGGCCCGGGCGGTGACGGTGGTCCGTCCGTCGAGCCGGCCGGTGTCCGGGGCGTAGGCGATGTCGAGGTCGTAATGCGCCACCTGGAAGCCGCCGTTGCCGAGGCCCGGGAAGTAGGAGTCGCCGATGCCCGGTGCCCCGGGCGTCGGGTGGTGGCGGGAGGATGCGGGGGCGGGGGCGGCCGAGACCACACAGGCCGAGGCCGCCGCGATGGAGAGGGCGAGGAGCTTGGTGGATCGTGCGCGCGCTCTGAACGAGCGGGAGGGTGCGAGTCCCACGGGCCGTCCCTTCAAGGGTCATTACGACTCGCGGAATCTGCCCCCTCCCCTCCCGTCATGCACATGCCTTTATCAAGTTGTCACGTTTTTCAGGCTGTTGCTTCCGCTATTTCCTCCGGGTGGTGGCAGGCCACCTGGTGTCCGGTCTCCAGGGCGATCAGCGGCGGCTCCTGCTGCTTGCACACCTCCGTCGCCTTCCAGCACCGGGTGTGGAAGCGGCAGCCGGCCGGGGGTGAGATGGGCGAGGGCACATCGCCCTTGAGCAGGATCCGCTCCCGCTTGGCGCGCCGCTTGGGGTCGGGCACCGGCACCGCGGAGAGCAGCGCCTTGGTGTAGGGGTGCCTGGGCCTGGTGTAGAGCGACTGGCGGTCCGCCAACTCGACCATCTTGCCCAGGTACATGACCGCGATCCGGTCCGAGACATGCCGGATGACCGACAGGTCGTGGGCGATGATGACATAGGTCAGGCCCATTTCGTCCTGGAGGTCGTCCAGCAGGTTGACCACCTGGGCCTGGATCGACACATCCAGCGCGGAGACCGGCTCGTCGGCGACCACCAGCTTGGGCTTGAGCGCCAGGGCGCGGGCGATGCCGATGCGCTGCCGCTGGCCGCCGGAGAACTCGTGCGGATAGCGGTTGTAGTGCTCGGGGTTGAGACCGACCAGCTCCAGCAGCCGCTGGACCTCCTGCTTCACCCCGCCCTCGGGGCTGATCCCCTGCAGCCGGAACGGGGCGCCGACGATGGTGCCGACCGTGTGCCGGGGGTTGAGCGAGGAGTACGGGTCCTGGAAGATCATCTGGACGTCACGGCGCAGCGGCCGCATCCCGCCGACGCCGAGATGCGAGATGTCCTTCCCCTCGAACTCGATCTTCCCGCCGGTGGGTTCGAGCAGCCGGGTGATCAGCCGGCCCATGGTGGACTTGCCGCAGCCGGACTCGCCCACCACCCCCAGGGTCTCCCCCGCGCGCACATCAAAGCCAATGCCGTCCACCGCGTGCACCGCGCCCACCTGGCGGCGCAACAGCCCCTTGGTGATGGGGAAGTGCTTGACCAGGCCCTCGACCTTGAGGAGCACGTCTTTGTCAGGCACCGTTTTGTCAGACACCGTCTGGTCCTTCTGGTCCTTTTGGTCCTTCACAGCTTGGGCGCAATCTCTTCGGTCCAGATCCGGGTCCGCTCCTCGTGCGACATATGGCAGGCGGAGTGGTGCTTCTCCTTGCCCGGCACCAGGCGCAGCTCGGGCCGCTCGGTGCGGGTGACGCCGTCCTTGGGCACGTCGGCATAGGGGCAGCGCGGGTTGAAGGCGCAGCCGGACGGCACATTGATCAGGCTGGGCGGGGAGCCCTTGACCGGGATCAGCCGCTCGGTCTGCTCGCGGTCGATGCGCGGCATGGAGCCCAACAGGCCCCAGGTGTAGGGGTGCTGGGGTTCGTAGAAGACCTGGTCGGCCGGTCCGCGCTCGACACAGCGGCCGCCGTACATCACCAGGATGTCGTCGGCCAGCTCGGCGACCACGCCGAGGTCGTGGGTGATGATGATGACCGCGGAGCCGAACTCCTTCTGCAGATCGCGGATCAGGTCGAGGATCTGCGCCTGTACGGTCACGTCCAGGGCGGTCGTCGGCTCGTCGGCGATCAGCAGGGCGGGGTTGTTGACCAGCGCCATGGCGATCATCGCGCGCTGGCGCATGCCGCCGGAGAACTGGTGCGGGTAGTCGTCGACCCGGCGGTCGGGCTGGGGGATGCCGACCCGGTCGAGCATCTCCACGGCGCGTTTGCGGGCGGTCTTCTTGTCCACCTCGTGGTGGATCCGGTAGGCCTCGGCGATCTGGGAGCCGATGGTGAAGTACGGGTGCATGGCGGACAGCGGATCCTGGAAGATCATCGCCATCTCGCGGCCGCGCATCCGGCGCACCTCTTCGGGGTCGGCGGTGAGCAACTCCTTGCCGTCCAGCCAGATTTCCCCACTGATGCGGGCCTTGCCGCGGCCGTACTGGCCGACGGTGTGCAGGCCCATGATGCCCAGCGAGCTCACCGACTTGCCGGAGCCGGACTCGCCCACGATGCCCAGGGTCTTGCCCTTCTCCAGCCGGAAGGAGAGGCCGTCGACGGACTTCACCAGGCCGTCGTCGGTGGGGAAGTGGATGCGCAGGTCGCGTACGTCCAGATAGGTGGTGGGGGTGGTGTCCCCGGGCACGGGCTCGGGTGCGGTGGTCATGAGAGCCTCACTCGGGGGTCGATCACGGCGTACAGGAGGTCCACCACCAGGTTGGCGATGACCACGGCGGTCGCGGCGACCAGCACCACGCCGAGGATCACCGGCAGATCGCGGTCGCTGATGGCCCGGACCGCCGCCTGGCCGAGTCCGGGCAGATTGAAGGCGGTTTCGGTGAGGATCGCGCCGCCGATGAGCGCGCCGAGGTCCATGCCGAGGATGGTGAGGATCGGGGTCATGGTCGAGCGCATGGCGTGCTTGCCGATGACCACTCGCTCGGTCAGGCCCTTGGCGCGGGCGGTGCGGATGTAGTCCTCGCCGAGGACCTCCAGCATGGTGGCCCGGGTGAGACGGGCGTACATCGCCGCATAGAGGAACGCCAGGGTGACCCAGGGCAGGACGAGCGAGCCGAACCAGTTGCCGGGGTCGTCGGCGATGTCCACATACTCGGATTCAAACCAGCCGAGCTTGAACTTGAAGATGGACAGCGCCAGCAGCGCGGTGAAGTAGATCGGCAGCGAGACGCCCGCCAGTGCGGTGGTCATGGCGGCACGGTCGATCTTGGTGCCCCGCTTGAGCGCGGAGACCACTCCGGTGCTGACCCCGACCAGCAGCCAGATCACACAGGCCCCGCCGGCCAGCGACAGGGTGACTGGCAGCCGGTCGGTCAGGATCGGCCAGACGTCCTGCTCGGTCTTGAAGGAGTAGCCGAAGCACGGTGCCGCGCAATGGGTGCTGGTGCCGCCCCCGGTGTAGTCGCGGCCGGCGAAGATCCCGGTGATGAAGTGCCAGTACTGGACGAGGATCGGGTCGCCGAGCCCCAGCTTCTGCCTGATGCCCTCGATGGACGCCGGGTCGGACGCCTTGCCGACGTACATGGCGGCGGGGTCGGCTCCGGTGAGCTTCGGGATGGCGAAGAAGATGCCAAAGGTCACCAGGGTGACCACGAGCAGCATCACGATGACGGCGAACAGCCGCCTGACGATATAAGCGAACACTGCGGTCGGCCCGACGGCGGCTCGGCGGCGTTGTGCGCCTCCGAGCCGCCGCACGCGGCCCTCACCTGCCCTTCGGGCCTAGCGCCGGGTGTGCCGGTGGAGCGGACGGACGATCAACTCTCGACGCCCAGCGAGCCGTAGTCGTAACGGCCGTTCCAGGAGTCTGCGGTAAAGGCATTGGTCAGCCGGGAGCTGCGCCAGATGATGTTCTTCTCGAAGGTGAAGGGCAGGTACCAGGCACCCTCCATGACCTTCTTGTTGGCCTCCTGGTAGATCTTTCCGGCCTTTTCCGGGTCCAGTTCCGCGATGCCCTGGTCGAAGATCTTGTCGATCGAGGGGTCGCTGATCTCGGGGTAGTTCTGGTTGCCGTTGGGCAGGATGAACCGGCTGTCCGCGACCGGCTGCAGGAAGCCCTGGCCACTGGGGAAGTCGGAGCCCCAGCCGAAGATGATGATGCCGTAGTTCTTGGACTTGACGTTCTTGGGAGCGCCGACGATGCCCGCGGACTGCGCGCCGTCGTAGGGGTCGATCTGGGCGTCGATGCCGACGTTCTTCAGGGATGCCTGCATCGACTCGGCGGTGGCGATCTCCGCGGGCTTGTTGTTGCGGACGGCGATGGTGGTCTTGAAGCCGTCCGGCTTGCCACAGGCCTTGAGCTCCTCCTTGGCCTTGGCCACATCGGGCTTGCCCTGCTTGAGGTTGTAGGGGTCGTAGCTCTGGTCAAAGCCCTTGACGACCGGCGGGATCATGCTGGTGCCGATGTCGCCGCCCGCCTCGGGGCCACCGCGCGCGGTCTGCAGCGAGGTGTGGTCGGCGCCGTAGATGACCGCCTTGCGGCAGTGCTCGTTGTCGAAGGGCGCGACGGACTTGGGGAACGCGGCATAGCGGATGAAGCCGGTCTGCGGGTTGTCGAGGTTGCCCTTGCTGGTCTGGATCGCCTTCTGGCGGCCGGCCGAGCTCATTCCGGTGGCGGCGAGATCGAGGTCGTAGTTGCCCGCGATCAGATCGCTGTCCATGGTGTCGGCATTGGTGGTGAACTTGATCGAGACCTTGTCCGGCAGCGCCTTGCGGACCTGGTCCGAATCCCGGTTCCACTTGTCGTTGCGGACCAGCATCAGGCTCTTGTTGGGAGAGTACGACTCAAACTTGTAGGGGCCGCTGGAGAACGGATGCGAGCCGTACTTCTCCACCGTGTCCTTGTCCTGCCGCACCGGTCCCGCCGAGGGGAGCGCCAGAATCTGCAGGAAGTCACCGTTGGGAGTGGGCAGATGGAAGACGATGGTCTTGTCGTCCGGCGTCTCGACGGCCTTCAGGCCCAGCTTGTCGGGGCTGGAGTCCTTGTAGGGGCCCTGGTACTCCTTCTTGGGGTCCAGGACCTGACTCAGCCAGGTAGGGCCGCCGGAGAGCTTGTCCTGGGCCCAGGTGCGCTCGATGCCGTACTTGATGTCCTTGCTGGTGATGGGCTTGCCATCTTCCCAGGTGATGCCGTCACGCAGCTTGAAGGTATAGGTCTTCTTGTCGGCCGAGACCTGCCCGTTGTCGGTGGCCAGGTCCGGCACCAGGGTGGTGCTGTCCGCTCCGGGCACCGGCTTGGGGGTGATCAGCGTTCGCTGGAAGAAGCCCCGGGAGAAGTCCCAGCCGAAGCCGTAGTAGCCCCGCGTGGGGTCCCAGGAGTCGGCGTCCTGGGTGCTGATGAACTTCAGTTCACCGCCCTTCTTGTCGGACTGGTTGGCGACCTTGCCGACACCCGCATTGAAGCCCGCGGCCTTGCCGCCGCCCCCGCCGCCGCTGCCCTTGTCGCTCTTGCCGCCGCCACAGGCGGTGACTCCGACGAGGGTCGCGACCACCAGTGCCGCTCCCGCGGCCAGTCTGCGCCTCGATTTGCCTTGCGTTGCCACGATGTCGCGACCTCCGTGGTTGTCACGGACCGGGGAACGGTCCGCGGTGGTGGTGAGAAAATCCGGAAACTTGACTCCTGACGAACCGCCAGGGCGGCTCTGGAGGTGGGGGTTTGGCGGCCGGCGCCGCATCAGCCGGGGCTAGTGCCGCGTCAGCCAGGGTTCGCCCCGTCGCGACGCCCGGCACGCCCTCTCG
>NZ_JBDJPF010000035.1:0-69879 GCF_054957865.1 Streptomyces xingningensis | reverse complement strand
TCATGCGCTCCCTCACCGCGTACGACCACTGAACCCCTTGGCATCAGTCATCTAGGCCGCCTGCAGTTCCAGCCGTGCCCCGAACTCCCGCACCGCGGGCTCGTCGCGGTAGGGCTCGAGCCGCTGCCGGAAGTCGTCCAGATACTCCGCCCCCCGGTTCGACCGCAGTGTGCCCAGCAGCTCCATGGCCCGGGCACCGGTGGCACAGGCCTCCTCCACCTCGCGCTGCTGGGCATGCGCCGTGGCCAGCAGCAGCATTCCGATCGCACGCCTGCGGACCCGCCCCTGAGGGTGCGCCACCAGCGCCTCCTCCGCATGCCGCCGGGCGGGCTCGGGCTGCCCCAGATCCCGGTGGCAGTGGGCCAGTTCATCGGCCAGATACCCGCGGTCGAAGTGCCGGATCCAGGACGGGTCGTCACCGGACTCCGGTCCGCTGTCGGCCTGTTCGAGCTTGGTGACGGCCTTGGCAGTGACGGTCTGGCAGGAGCGGGCGTCGCCCAGCAGTGCGTGCCCGCGCGCCTCGGCGGCGTAGAACATCGCCTCGACCCGGGGGGTGACCTGTCCCCGGGCCCCTTCCTGCGCGGCCTTGGCGAGCTGGGCGATCTCCCGCGGGTTGCCGAGCGAGGCGGCGAGGTGGCTCATGCTCGCGGCCAGGACATAGCCGCCGTAACCGCGGTCCCCGGCGGCCTGGGCCAGCCGCAGGGCCTGGATGTAGTAGCGCTGGGCGAGCCCCGGCTGGCCGGTGTCCACCGCCATATAGCCGGCCAGCTCGGTCAACCGGGCGACGGCGGCGAAGAGTTCACGCCCGACCGCCTCCCGGTAGGAGCCGGCGAGCAGCCCGGAGACAACGCTGTTGAGGTAGTGCACGACCACCGGACGGACATGCCCGCTGCCGTACCGGTGGTCGAGCTCGACCAGCGCCTCGGTGGTGGCGCGGACGGCCTCGACGTCGGACGGGCCGACCCGGGCCCCCGCGCTCCGCGCGACCTGTGGATCCGCCCCGGTGATCAGCCAGTCGCGGCTGGGCTCCACGAGCGCCGAGGCGGCGACGGAGGTGCCGCTGAGGAAGTCCCGGCGGCCGACGTCGCTGCGCCACAGTTCACAGACCTGCTCGATGGCTCCCATGACGGTCGGAGAGAACTGCAGGCCCACGCCGGAGGCGAGGTTCTTGCCGTTGGCCATGCCGATTTCGTCGATGGTGACGCTGCGGCCCAGCTTCCGCCCGAGGGCTTCGGCGATGACGGCGGGCGCGCGCCCGCGCGGCTGCTGGCCGCGGAGCCAGCGGGCGACGGACGTCTTGTCATAGCGAAGATCGAGACCGTGCTCGGCGCCGCACATGTTGACCCGGCGCGCCAACCCGGCGTTGGAGCAGCCGGCTTCCTGAATGAGCGCCTGCAGCCGTTCGTTCGGCTGCCGCGCAACGAGTGGCCGTGCGGCCATCTGTAACCCCCTGAGACTGCTATGCGTTCGCGACGGTCAGCGATGAACGCCGCGAAGAGCGAAGAAGCTGAGACGACGGAGAGCACCGTCTCTGTGATCTTTTCCCCCCTGATGTCCGTAGAATGCGGGACTTTCCCGCATTGCTGGCAAAACGACGGTGATGCGGTGACTGTCTCGGCTTCCGCCCCGCAGGTGGCTACCCCTTCCCGGAGTCCGGCCAGCCTCTGCGCCCCCGTACATGCATCCGTGCGCCCCGTGTGCTGTTGGCGTCCCGCGGGTGCCGCAGGAACCCCGGCCACGCCGCTCGGGGACATGCGTTCCCCATGGTCACGCCGCCTCGCCGGCGGGCGCTCCGGGTGCCGTTCCGGGCAGGCCGCCATAAGCCCGAGCCTGAGCCGTAACCGCTGGTGACAAGGGGAGTTGTGATGAACGTGGAAGAGACCATCGGAGTAGGAGCCCCGCGCATCCCCCAACAACGCGGCGAGCGGGCGCTCGACGCCGCCGTTCGGTACGCGGATGAGCGGCACTGGGACGTTTTCGCAGGCACCTGGCTGGAGGCCGGGGACGGCCGGGAGCGCTGCTCGTGCGGCGAAGTCGACTGCCCCGCACCCGGCGTCCATCCGGCCCGGCCGGACTGGGCGACACAGGCCTCGGGCAGTGCGGTCGGCGCCCGCCGCATGTGGGCGAAGCACCCCCACGCCTCGGTGCTGCTGCCCACCGGCCGCACCTTCGACGCGCTGGACGTCTCCGAGTCCGCCGGCTGTCTGGCCCTGGCCCGCATGGAGCGGATGGGGATCGAGCTCGGCCCGATCACCTTCACCCCGTTCGGCAGGATGCTGTTCTTCGTGCTGCCGGGCGGGGCGCTGAAGGTGGCGGACGCCGCCCGCAAGCTCGGCTGGCGGCCGTCCTCCCTCGACCTGGTCGCCCGGGGCGAGGGCGACTATGTGGTCGCCCCGCCGAGCCGGGTGGGCAACCGCGGAGCGGTCCAGTGGGCCCGCCAGCCCACCGCCGCCAACCGCTGGCTCCCCGACGCGGAGGAGTTGGTGAGCGCCCTGGCCTACGCCTGCGGGGGGGTGTCCGCGGACGTCCGCGGTCGCTGACGTTTGTCACATGTGCCCGCCCTCCGCCGCCTCTAACCTGGTCCCGGGGGCGGGCCCTGCCGCCACCGGGCACCACGGAACGAGGGATGGCAGTGGGACAGGACCAGGCGACCGCGGCGGTGCGGGTCGAGGGGCTGTGGAAACGATTCGGCGAGCAGGTGGCGGTCGCCGGAATCGATCTTGAGATACCGGCGGGCCGGTTCATCGGGCTCGTCGGGCCCAATGGCGCGGGCAAGACCACCACGCTGTCCATGGTCACCGGGCTGCTGCGCCCCGACTCCGGCCGGGTCGAGATCGCCGGCCACGACGTCTGGCAGGACCCGGCCACGGTGAAGTCCCGGATCGGGGTACTGCCCGAGGGGCTCAGGCTGTTCGAGCGGCTCTCGGGCCGGGAACTCCTCGCCTACACCGGGCGGCTGCGGGGGCTGCCCGGCGACGAGGTCGACCAGCGGGCCACCCAGCTGCTGGATGTCCTCGACCTCGCGGGCGCACAGCACAAGCTGGTCGTCGACTACTCCACCGGCATGCGCAAGAAGATCGGCCTGGCGGCCGCCCTGCTGCACAACCCGGAAGTCCTCTTCCTCGACGAGCCGTTCGAGGGCGTGGACCCGGTGTCGGCCCAGTCGATCCGCAAGGTGCTGGAGCGCTACACCGCCTCCGGTGCCACCGTGGTCTTCTCCAGCCATGTGATGGAACTGGTGGAGTCGCTGTGCTCCTGGGTCGCCGTGCTGGCCGCCGGACGCATCCGGGCGCACGGTCCGCTGACCGAGGTGCGGGGCGACGCCCCCACCCTGCAGGACGCCTTCCTCGAACTGGTCGGCGCACGCGGGCGGGCGGACGGCGAGAGCCTCGACTGGCTGGGCGGCGGCGCCCGATGAGCACCGCGACCGCCTCCCTGACCCCGGTCTTCGTCCGGCTGAAGCTGTCGCTGCTGCGCAACGGCCTGCGGCAGTCCACCAAGCGCAAGGCCGTCTACATCGTCTCCTGGGCCCTCACCGCCCTGGTCGCCGCGCTCCAGTTGCTGGGCCTGGCGGCGCTGCACGGCCATGCGCACGCCGCGGCACTGACCGTGCCGCTGATGGTGCTGCTGGCACTGGGCTGGGCGTTCCTTCCGCTGTTCTTCCCCAGTGGTGACGAGACCCTGGACCCGACCCGGCTGGTGATGCTGCCGCTCAAGCCCGGGCCGCTGATCAGGGCCCTGCTGCTCACCTCGCTGATCGGCATCGGGCCCGCGTTCACCCTGGTGATCATCATCGGCTCGGTGATCGGCACGGCACACGGCCCGGCGGCCGCCCTGGCCGGCATCCCGGCCACCGTGCTCACCCTGCTGATCTGTGTGGCCCTGGCCCGGGCGGTGGCCACCGCCAACGTCCGGCTGCTGTCCAGCCGCAAGGGCCGCGACCTGGCGCTGCTGAGCGGTGTGGTCATCGCGGTGGGCGTGCAGTTCGTCAACCTCGCCCTGCGGGCGCTGAGCGACGCCGGGCTGGCTCGGCTGGAACCGGTGGCGGATGTCCTGGGCTGGGTGCCGCCGGGCTCGGCGCTGGGCGCGGTACGGTCCGCAGGCGAGGGCTCCTACGGCCTGGCCGCGGCCCAACTGGCCCTGGCCGTCGCCGCGTTGGCCGCCCTGCTGCAGTGGTGGCAGCGCGGCCTGACCAAGCTGATGACCTCGCCGGACTCCTCCACCATCGCGGCCTCGCGGCCCGGCAAGGCGCCCGCCCGCAGCGGGACCGGCCTGGCCCGGCTGCTGCCCGAGGGGCGTACCGGCGCGGTCATGCTGCGCACCCTGCGGTATGCGTGGCGCGACCCCAAGACCAAGATGTCCTGGACGACCCAGCTCGCGGTCGGGGTGATCGTGCCCTTTGTCAACGCGGCGCAGGGCAATGGCAGCATCTGGTTCGTGCTGATGCCCGCCTCCCTGCTCGGCGTGCTGATGTACAACCAGTTCGGACAGGACACCTCGGCCTTCTGGATGGTGCTCCAGACCATCGGTACGACCCGCGACGCCTACCTGGAACTGCGGGCCCGCGCCCTGGCGTTGGCCCTGGTCATGGTGCCGTACCTGGTGCTGCTGGTGACCGCGCTGGCCGCCTTCACCGGCGACTGGCCGAACTACCCGGTCGCGCTGGGGCTGTCCCTGGCGCTGATCGGCGGGCTGTTCGCCACCGGCGCGCTGGCCTCGGCGCGCTACCCGTACTCGATACCGCAGGGCAGCGCCTTCAAGAACGTGGCGCCCGGCCAGACCGCCCTGGCCTGGTTCAGCATGCTCGGCGTGCTGGTCGCCGCGGCGCTGTGCGCCCCGCTGGGCGCGCTGGCCATCGGGTTCCATCTGGCGGACGCGCACGGCCTGTTGCCGCTGTTGCTGCCGCTGGGCATCGGCTACGGCCTGCTGCTGGCCTGGGTGGGACTGCGGCTGGCCGCACCGCGGGTGGTGCGGCGGCTCCCGGAGATCCTCACCGCGGTCAGCAAGTAGCCGACTCCACATGGCCGTCCGGCCGCACCAGCAGTTCGGTGCGCTCGGCGTCGGCACGGGTGACCGTGGTGACGCCGTCCTCCGGCTCCGCCGGGCCCGCGGAGCGGGGCCGCACGCGTACATACGTGCCCGCGCGCAGCGCCTCGTACAGACGGGTGGGGCCGGTGCCGTGCTCGGCCAGCGGGAGGTCGGGGGCGCGCCGGCCGACCAGGGGGTGCGATCCGGGCGGCGCCGGGTAGGCGATGCCCAGGCCCGACACGGTGAGCGCGAACCGGCGGCCGACGGCCGGCACCCGGGCGAAGGCCATGGCCGCCGAGTCGCGCAGGGTCTTGACGACCGGTGAGGTGATCAGGACCGCCCGGATGATGGCACCGCTGACGCGCAGGACCTGCCTGCCGACCGGATGCCGTTCCTCCTGGTAGCTGTCCAGGAGGCGGTCCCCAGCCCGCCCCCGGACCACGGCGGCGAGCTTCCAGCTCAGGTTGGCGGCGTCCTGCAGCCCGGTGTTCATGCCCAGGCCGCCGGCGGGCGAGTGGACGTGCGCGGCGTCGCCGGCCAGGAAGACCCGGCCGTCGCGATAGCGGGGCACCTGGCGCTCGTCGCTGTGGAAGCGCGAGGTCCAACGGGCGTCGCGCATGCCGAAGTCGGTGCCGAAGAGGGCGCGGGTGACGGACCGCAGGGCGTCGAAGTCCACCGGTGCGTCGGAGGGCAGCCGGCTGCCGCGCTCCCAGGCGATGGCGCGGTACCAGCCGTCGCCGAACGGCACGATGAAGGCGAACCCCTCGGCACCGGCCCGGACGGCGGGCACCTCGCGGGGCGGGGCGTCCAGCCGGACGTCGGCGAGCATCACCGAGGTGAGGACGGAGCGGCCGGGGAAGGGCATGCCGAGCGCCTGCCGCACCGCGCTGTGCACCCCGTCCGTGCCGACCGCATAGCGTGCCCGCAGCGTCCGCGGGGCGCCCGCCGCCTCCTGGACGTCCACCTCGACGCCGTCGGCGTCCTGCCGCAGCCCGGTGCACTTCGCTCCGCGCCGGATGTCGACGCCCGCCTCGACGGCGCGCTCCTCGAGCACCCGCTCGGTCTGCTGCTGCGAGACGATCAGGACGCCCGGGAAACGGGTCGGCAGCCCGGAGAAGTCGAACGGGGTCCCGCCGAAGACCTGGAACCTGCCCACCAGGGTCCCGGCGTCCAGCAGCTTCTCCGCGAGACCGCGGGCGTCCAGCACCTCCAGGGTGCGGGCATGGACGGCGAAGGCCCTGGTGAGGTTGGACTCCTGGGCCCGCCGCTCGAGCAGTACGACGCGGATTCCGGCGGCGGCGAGATCGCCCGCCAGGAGGAGGCCGGTGGGGCCGGCGCCGACGATCAGGACTTCCGTGGTGAGCGGTTCGGTGTGAGCGGACATGACGGCTCCCGGTTCGGCTCGCGGTGCGCTGCCTCTGGTATCCAGTGCACACCTGCCGGGGATTTATGTCAACGGGCGTTGAATTTCTGTTCGGAGCGGGGCGACGCGGGGTGTCACACCGCCGCCTCCAGGAATGGCTCCGCCACCCGCCGCCAGGCGCCCGGCTGGTCGTAGTGGACGAGATGGCCCGCATCGGGGACCTCCGCATAGCGGCCGTGCGGCAGCACCCGCACCATCTCCTGCGCCTCCGCGCGCCCCAGCTCGCCGTCCAGCCCGCGCACCACCAGGGCGGGGCACTCGACCAGTGCCAGCTCCTCCCAGTGCGCGTCATGGGCATAGGCCGCACGGGCCAGCAGCATCTGGCGGCGGAAGAAGAGCGGCCGCCAGCCGTCCGCCCGCTCGGCCATCACCTCGGCATAGAAGTCGCCCCGGGCCGGGGCGGGCCGCTCCAGCGTCGGATCCTCCTCGCCGAACCACTTCCGCACATCCGCCAGCGTGGCGAACGGCACCGGCCAGGACCTCAGCCACTCGCCCCACCTGCGCTGGGTGGCGGCGCCCAGCGCCGAGGCCCGCATATCGCAGATGACCAGCGCCCGCACCAGGTCGGGCCGGTGGGCCGCGAGCTGCCAGGCCGTGAGGGCGCCCATCGCATGGCCGATGAGAACGGCGGGCGCCAGGCCGAGCTGCTCGATGGCCGCCGCCGCGTCGGCCACATACGCTTCCCGGGCATACGGCCCCCCGACGGGCTTCCCGCTGCGACCGTGCCCCCGCTGGTCGAGCGCCACCGTGTGACGGTGCTCGGAGAGCCAACGGGCCGTCTCCGCCCAGTGCGCCGCCCGCCCCATCAGACCGTGCAGCAACAGCACCCCGCCCGCGCGGCCCGCCCCGGCCCCGCCCAGCCGGCCGGCCGGCTTCGACCGGTCGGCGAACTCCCAGGCGGCCAGCCGCACTCCACCGCTTCCGCTTACATCGATCCGCCGCGCCATGACTCCTGACACCCCCACTTCACCCCCGGACAGCTCCACCTTATGGAACCCCCTTTCGAATGAGGTGGCCGTCGCACGCAACACCCCTCGTTTGAGTGACCGGACTCGAGGGTTGGCCGTCGGCGCCAAGGGGAGAAATCGACCTGGGCGCGGACTGCTCGGGGAAGAAGGTCCGCGAGGCGCACTCTGGGAGCTCGGGGCCCCGGGGCGCCACGGGGGAAATTCGGGGAGGCGGGGCCCCGGTGCCCGACAGGGCACCGGGGCTCTTGTCACGCCTCATGCGAAGCCCCTCCCTGGTCGGTCGGCGTATGCGCATATGCCACAACGCCAGCGTGACACGCTCCGGGGACGGGTGTGCCGTTTCCGCCGACTCCGGCCGCGCTCTCGGCAGTTGACCACAGAACCGGCCGCACGCGGCCGGGCAGGAAGGGCCGGGCGGCCATCGGCGGCCCCGGCCCCCGCGAACCTGCGACGCGCCGGTCAGCGCTTGGCGACGAAGACGTGCGAGGCGATGTCGGAGGCGAGCTCGGCGGCCTCGCCACTGCTGCCCACCATCACCCCACCGGGCGACTCCGTCACACTGACCACCGCACCCGGCTGCACCCCGGCCCGGCGCAGCGTGTACATCAGCTGGGCATCCGTCTGAATGGGCTCGCCGATGCGCCGCACCACCACCGTCTTGCCCTCGGAGCCCGGCTCCAGCTCCGTCAGGCTGACCACACCGGCGTCCAGGAACGGATCGGCCTCGGCCTTCTCGCCCAGCTCCTCCAGACCCGGGATCGGGTTGCCGTAGGGCGACTCCGTGGGGTGGCGCAACAGCTCCAGCACCCGCCGCTCCACGGCCTCGCTCATCACATGCTCCCAGCGGCACGCCTCGGCGTGCACCTGCTCCCACTCCAGGCCGATCACATCGACCAGCAGGCACTCGGCCAGCCGGTGCTTGCGCATCACCCGGGTGGCCAGCCGACGGCCCTCCTCGGTGAGCTCCAGGTGCCGGTCACCGGCGACCGTGACCAGCCCGTCGCGCTCCATGCGCGCCACCGTCTGGCTGACCGTCGGGCCGCTCTGGTCGAGCCGCTCGGCGATGCGGGCGCGCATGGGGACCACACCTTCCTCTTCCAGCTCCAGGATGGTGCGGAGATACATCTCCGTGGTGTCGATCAGTCCGGACATGCGTGCCCCTCGATAAGTAGTGCGCTGGCCCTGTAGCCAATTCTGACGCATACCACCGACAACGGCGCCGCCCACCGCACGGCCGCGGGCCACCGTATTGACAGGGCGCAGGTCAACACCGCAACGTGAGCCGCGCCACCGGACCACCACCGAACGCGAGGGAGCCCTGTGCGATGAGCGGGAACAAGCTGGCCGGGCAGTTCTTCGACGCCGCGATCGGGCTGCTGCGGCGGGCGCGCGACGAGGAGGCCGAGCACATCGCCGGCGCCGGGTCCATGATCGCCGACACGGTCGCGGACGGCGGACGGCTCTTCGCCTTCGGCGCCGGGCACTCCTCGCTCCCCGCCCAGGACGTCGTCTACCGGGCGGGCGGGCTCGCCCTGATGAACCTGCTCGCCGTCCCCGGCACCGTGGGCGTCGACATCACACCCGCCACCCTGGGCAGCGCGCTGGAGCGCGTCGACGGGCTCGCCGGAGCCGTCCTGGACACCAGCCCCGTGGAGGCCGGTGACGTCCTGATCGTCATCTCCCTGTCCGGGCGCAACTCACTGCCCGTGGAGATGGCCCTGAACGCCCGCGCCCTGGGCCTCAAGGTCATCGGCATCACCTCCGTCGCCTATGCCGAGCAGACCAGGTCCCGGCATGTGTCCGGCACCTTCCTCAAGGACCACTGCGACCTGGTCGTCGACAACAAGATCGCCATCGGGGACGCCGAGCTCACCGCCGAGGGCATCGCCGCGCCCTTCGCGCCCGCCTCCACCGTCGTCACCAGCGCCCTGATCCAGGCGATCGTGGCGGCGGCCGCGGGCGAGCTCGCCGCCCGCGGCATCGACCCGCCCCTGCTGCGCTCCGGGAACGTGGACGGCGGCCACGAGTGGAACGGCCGGGTGCTGCACGAGTACGGCGACCGGATCTTCTTCCGGCACTGAACCCCGACGGCACCGAGCCCGGACGGCACTGAGCCCCGGCGGCACCGGACCCGGCCGGCGCTTCACCCTCCCGTCGCCGCCGCCAGGTCGATCGCCGCGGCGACCCGGGTGGCGATGTCCTCGGCGTAGGTCGAGTCCGCCCGGTCGAAGGGCCGGCGCGAGGGCCCGCGCAGGAAGGTGACCGCCCCCAGCGTGCGCCCCCGGCTGCGCAGCGCGGTGGCCAGCGCGTGCTGGGTACCGGCGGGCCACCGGTGGACCGCCGCCCAGTCCCGGGTACGGTCCGAGACGGCCCGCACCGAGCCACAGCGCTCGACCGCCTGGAGCGCCGGATGCCCGTCCGCATACGGCACCGGAAGCGCGCACCCGGCCCCGGAGGGGCCCGCCCCGGTGGGCGTCGCCACCACCCGCAGCAGCCGGACCGGGTCCTCCGGTTCGGCCTCCGGGTCGGGCAGCAGATCGATCAGGGCGTGGTCGGCGAAGCCCGCGAGGGCGAAGTCCAGATAGAGCGCCGCCGCCTCCATCGGGTCCTCGCACTCGGCCACCGCCCGGCCCGCGCGGTGCAGCTGGCTGCCCCGGAAGCGCAGCCGGGCGCTCTCCTGCTCCGCCAGCCGTGACTTGGTCACATCCAGGAACAGCCAGGCCACGCCCAGCGGCACCGGCTCCTCCACCAGCGGGGTGGCCAGCCGCATGAAGCCGCTGCGCCAGCAGCGCCGTTCCCCGGCCCCGGAGGCCCGGCCGCCCTCGCCGTCGCCGCGCACCGTGACCCACAGCTCGGACGGCGCGGGCGGCGAGCCCGCGGCCAGGACGTGCTGCAGCACACCCTCCAGCTCCTCCGCGCCGTGTTCGAGGAGATCGCCCAGCGGGCGGCCCAGCAGCGCCGTACGGCTCGACCGCAGCGCCCGCGCGGCCTGCGCATTGACCAGCGCCGGGCGCAGATCCGCGTCGACCAGGACGACGCCCCACGGCGCGTCGCCGAACAGCGCCTCGCTCAGCGCGACCGACCGCTCCAGGTCGATCTGGGTGTGCACCTCGCTGAACGCGCAGTACACCCCGGCCGGGTGGCCGTCCCCGCCCGGCACGGCCGAGGACTGGACGCGCACCAGCACCCGGCCGCCGTCCTTGGTCAGCAGCGCGAACTCGTCCACCTGCCGGCCCGGCGCCTGCATCGCGCCCAGCAGCCGCCGGGAGATCTCCTCGGCGTCCGCCTCGCGCACCGCCCATCCGGCCAGGCCCCGCCGCCCGACGGCCTCCTTCGCCGACCAGCCCAGTATCCGCTCGGCCTCGCGGTTCCAGTGGGTGACCGCGCCCTCGGCGTCGAACGCACAGAGCGCGGCGTCCATGCCGTCCAGCAGCGCGACCAGGAGGTCGTGGTCGTCGCCCGCCCCGGGCATCCCGGAAACCCCGGCGGCCGAATCGCCCTCGAAACCTGCCCGCTGCCGCGCTCCATGACGGGCCGGGCCGGACTGGTGTGGAGCGGTCACGAGATACCCCCAGCTGGACGCGTCTGCATGTCCTGCACGACGGGCCATTCAACTCGACCCGGCCCGGAACCACACCGTCTTCGGCGAAATCGGTGCCCGCGGAAAATCCGTTTGTCGCCCGGGGGGCCGCTGCCTAGTGTGTGGGGCACACAAGAAGGGAGGTGATCGGGCCGATGATTTCAGTCCGGACGTGTGAGGTGACTGCGGGCTAGCGCCCGTCGTCGCGCACAGCGCAGCGCCGGCTACGCCGGCCAATTCCAGGCAGTCACCCGGTCCGTGGGTCGCCGAGTCGTCCGCTCGGCACTGCCGCTCCGCGAGGGGTGGTGGTACGACCCACGGGCCGTCTGCGTGTGGCTGCCCGCCGGGGGGTTGTGCCCCGGTCCCGCCCTTCGCCGTTTCCCTGGGGCTTCGCCCCAGACCCCGCAATGCGGCGAAGCCGCATTGTCCTCAAACGCCGGACGGGCTGGGTGCCAGGTCATGGATACAGCCGCTCCACCCGCCACCCCTCCCCCGCCCGTACATACCGCAGCCGGTCGTGGAGGCGGTTTGCGCGGCCCTGCCAGAACTCCACGCTGTCCGCGGCCACCCGGAAGCCGCCCCACTCCGGGGGCACCGGGACCGGCTCGCCCTCCGGGTGGCGGGCCGCCAGCCGCTCGTACGCGGCCTCGATCTCGGCGCGCGAGGCGGCGACCGTCGACTGTGCGCTCGCCCACGCGCCGAGCTGTGAACCATGCGGCCGGGAGTGGAAGTAGGCGGCCGTCTCCTCCCGGTCCACCCGCTCGGCCCGGCCGGTGACGATGACCTGACGGGCGATCACATGCCAGGGAAAGACCATCGACACATGGGGATTGCGGGCGATCTCCATGCCTTTGCGCGAGCCGTAGTTGGTGAAGAACACAAAGCCGCGCTCGTCATAGCCCTTCAGCAGCACCATCCGCGAACTGGGCCGGCCCGCCTCGTCCGCCGTCGAGACGACCATCGCATTGGGCTCGTGCAGCCCACCGGTGGCCGCCTGCACAAACCAGCGCGCGAACTGCTCATAGGGATCGGCGGCCAACTCCTGTTCGGTGAGGCCGGTGGAACAGTACTGCTCGCGCATGGCGGCGGGGTCGAACTCGTCTGCATCGGACACGGGCCCATCTTGCAGCACCGGCGCACGACCCGCAGCGGACCGGCGGGGCCACCTACTCTGCCCGGTCGCGGCCCCGGGTAACCCTCTCCCGGGGGAATCGCGCCATGTGCCGGACATCACCCTTCCCCACAAGTGGCGAACCCACCAAAATCACTGGGTGGACAGCTGTGGCGCCCTTAGGGGGGACACCCCCTTGACACCACCGGCTATCGTTTCCGGCCCGGACCGGCCTCCTGACGGAGTACGGGTGAAGGGCCGGGTGAAGTGCGCCCGCACCGGGCATGACCGGGTAGACCGATACGGACCGCGAGCCACGACACGCAGCCGCGTAACCGGTTCGGCAGAGCCACCAGCCGCAGCAGAAGACACCGCAGCAGACATCCCGCTGACCATCCGGCCGGGACACCGGCAGGTCGGCAGTCGCTTGTCGAACACATCACGAGGAGCCGCCTGATGTCCGATTTCGTACCCGGACTCGAAGGAGTCGTCGCGTTCGAGACGGAGATCGCCGAACCCGACAAGGAAGGCGGCTCGCTCCGCTACCGAGGCGTCGACATCGAGGACTTGGTCGGCCAGGTGTCCTTCGGCAACGTCTGGGGCCTGCTGGTCGACGGGGCGTTCAACCCCGGCCTGCCGCCCGCCGAACCGTTTCCCATCCCGGTGCACTCCGGCGACATCCGGGTGGACGTCCAGTCGGCGCTCGCCATGCTCGCTCCCGTGTGGGGCCTGAAACCGCTGCTCGACATCGACGAGGACACCGCCCGCGACAACCTCGCCCGGGCCGCCGTCATGGCGCTGTCCTATGTCGCCCAGTCGGCGCGCGGCCAGGGGCTGCCGATGGTGCCCCAGCGGGAGATCGACAAGGCGGAGACCGTCGTCGAGCGCTTTATGCGGCGCTGGCGCGGCGAGCCCGACCCCCGGCACGTCAGGGCCGTCGACGCCTACTGGACCTCGGCCGCCGAACACGGCATGAACGCCTCCACGTTCACCGCCCGGGTGATCGCCTCCACCGGGGCCGATGTGGCCGCCGCGCTCTCCGGTGCGGTCGGCGCCATGTCCGGCCCGCTGCACGGCGGGGCGCCCTCCCGGGTGCTCGGCATGATCGAGGAGATCGAGCGGACCGGCGACGCCACCGCATACGTCAAGCAGACGCTCGACAACGGCGAGCGCCTGATGGGCTTCGGCCACCGCGTCTACCGCGCCGAGGACCCGCGGGCCCGCGTACTGCGGCGCACCGCCAAGGAGTTGGGCGCGCCGCGCTTCGAGGTCGCCGAGGCGCTGGAGAAGGCCGCGCTGGAGGAGCTGCACAATCGCCGCCCGGACCGGGTGCTGGCCACCAATGTGGAGTTCTGGGCGGCGATCGTGCTGGACTTCGCGGAGGTGCCCGCGCACATGTTCACCTCGATGTTCACCTGTGCGCGCACGGCCGGTTGGAGCGCCCACATCCTGGAACAGAAGCGGACCGGCCGCCTGGTGCGGCCGTCCGCACGCTATGTGGGGCCGGGGCCGCGCGACCCCCGCGAGGTGCCGGGCCACTCGGAGACGGCCGGCTGAGCCTCCCGGTCGAGCGCGTCGGCCAGCACCTCCGCGAGGTGCCGGCCGCGCCGCCCGGCCAGCTGCCCGATCTGGGTGCGGCAGGAGAAGCCGTCCGCCAGCACCTCGGCGCCCTCCGGCGCGCCCCGCAGTGACGGCAGCAGCTGCTCCTCGGCGCAGGCGGCCGAGACCTGGTAATGCCCCTTCTCGAAGCCGAAGTTGCCGGCGAGTCCGCAGCAGCCGCCGCTGAGCTCCCCGGTCAGCCCGGCCCGCTCGCGCAGCCACCGCTCCGCGGTGTCGCCGAGCACCGCGTGCTGGTGGCAGTGCGTCTGTCCCACCACCGGCCGGCCGATGCGCGGCGGCTGCCACAGCGGGGCCCGCTCCTCGATGATCTGCGCGAAGGTCCGCACCGACGCGGCGAGTTCGGCTGCCCGGGGGTCGTCGGGCAGCAGTGCGGGCAGGTCGGTGCGGAGCGTGGCGGCGCAGCTCGGTTCCAGTACGACCAGGGGGGATCCCAGCCCGGCGCCGAACCGGTCCAGGGAGCGCCGCATGACCTTGCGCGCCCGGGTCAGCTGCCCGGTGGAGATCCAGGTCAGCCCGCAGCACACCGGCCCGTCCGGCAGTGCCACCTGTTGCCCGGCGGCCTCCAGGACCCGCACCGCGGCCCGGCCGACGGAGGGGGCGAGGTGGTTGGTGAAGGTGTCGGGCCACAGCAGCACGGCCCGGGCGGTGGGTTGGGCGGTCGGCCCGTCCGCCGTCCGGGCCGCGTACCACCGGGTGAACGTCCGCCGGGCCGGCTCCGGAAGCTGCCGCTCCGGCGCGATGCCGCCCAGCCGCTTCGCCAGCGCCGCCAACGGCGCCTGCCGGGCCGCCGCGTTGAGCAGCGGTGCGAGCGGCGCGGCGGCCCGCAGCCACAGCGGAAGCCAGCCCATCGCATAGTGCGCGGCGGGCCGCAGCCGGCCCGCATAGTGGTGGTGCAGGAACTCCGCCTTATAGGTGGCCATGTCCACCCCCACCGGGCAGTCGCTGTGGCATCCCTTGCAGGACAGACACAGGTCGAGGGCCTCCCGCACCTCCGCCGAGCGCCACCCGTCCGTCACCACCTCGCCCGCCAGCATCTCGTGCAGCAGCCGCGCCCGGCCGCGGGTGGAGTGCCGCTCCTCGCCCGTCACCCGGTACGAGGGGCACATCACCCCCGTACCCGGCCTGCTCTCCCGGCACTTGGCGACCCCCACACAGCGGCGGACCGCCGCCGAGAAGTCCCCGCCGTCGCCCGGATAGGAGAATTCGACATCGACCGGCCGCTTGGGCAGCACCGCGAAGCGCAGGTTCTCGTCCAGCCGGTACGGGCGGACCAGCATCCCCGGGTTCAGGCCGCCCGCCGGGTCCCAGAGGTCCTTGAACCGGCCGAACAGAGCGACCAGTTCGGGCCCGTACATCTTCGGCAGCAGTTCGGCGCGCGCCTGTCCGTCGCCGTGCTCCCCCGACAGCGAGCCGCCGTGCGAGACGACCAGCGCGGCCAGTTCGGCGGAGAACTCGCGGTACTTGCGCACCCCGTCCCCGCTCAACAGGTCGAAGTCCAGGCGCACATGGACGCATCCCTCGCCGAAGTGGCCGAAGGGCGCGCCCCGCAGCCCATGGCGGCCCAGCAGCGCCCGGAACTCCCTCAGATAGGCGCCGAGCCGGGCGGGCGGCACGGCGCAGTCCTCCCAGCCGGGCCAGGCCTCGCCGCCGTCCGGCAGCCGGGTGGCGGTGCCGGCGGCATCGTCCCGTACCCGCCAGAGGGCGCGCCGGGCGCGGGGTTCGGCGACCACCAGACGGCTCTCCGCGGCGCCCGCCCGGCACAGCTCCTCGGCGCGCGCCCTGGCCTCGGCCTCGCTCGCGCCGCCGGCCTCGGCAAACAGCCAGGCCGCTCCCCGGGGCAGTCCGAGGTGCCCGTCGACCAGATCGGCGGCCATCCCCTCGACCGTCAACGGACCGTATGGCAGCAGCAGTTGCGCGGCATCGGCGGCCGCGGCCTCGTCGGGGTAGCCCAGCACCGCCAGCACCCGGGCGGCGGGCGGCTCCACCAGCCGTACCGTTGCCTGGGTCAGCACCCCCAGGGTGCCCTCGCTGCCGGTGAAGGCCCGGGCCACATCGGTGCCCCGCTCCGGCAGCAGGGCGTCCAGCGCATATCCCGAGATGCGGCGCGGGAGTTGGGGGAACCCGGTGCGCAGCAGCGCCAACTCCCCGCCCACCAGCTCCCGCAGGCCCTTGGCCAGCCGGCCGGGGAGCTCATCGGTGCCCCGTCCCAGGCGGGCGGACTCACCGCCGTAGGTGAGCACCTCCAGCCCGACCACATTGTCGGCCGTGGTCCCCCAGGCCACCGAGTGCGCGCCGCAGGCATTGTTGCCGATCATCCCGCCGAGGGTGCACCGGGCGTGGGTGGCGGGGTCGGGCCCGAAGGTCAGTCCGTATTGACCCGCCGCCGCCCGCAGGTCGTCGAGGATCACCCCGGGCTGCACCACGGCGGTACGGCCTTCCGCGTCAAGCCTCTTGATCGCCCGCATATACCGGCCGAAGTCCAGCACCACCCCTTCCCCGGTGGCCTGCCCCGCGGTCGAGGTGCCGCCCCCGCGGGCCACCACCGGCACCCCGTGCGCACGGCAGACGGACAGTGCCGCCGCCACATCGTCGGCGTCCCGGGGAGCGACCACGCCGTGCGGCACCCGCCGGTAGTTGGACGCGTCCATGGTCGTCAACGCTCGGGCGGCGGCGGAGAAGTCCACATCCCCGCGCACCGCGGCCCGCAGGGCCGCCCGCAGTCCCTGAAGATCACCCATGGCCAGAGCTTGCCCGCGCCCTGCCCCCCACTACCAGTACCGCGTCTCAACGGGTGGACGCACTGTGGCACCCTTCCGCAACGGTTTACTGACGTTCCCTTCCCGATGCCGGTCAGGGAAGCCGCGGTGACCTGCGGTTCCGGCCGGGGGTCCGGGGGTTGCCCCCCGGGAAAGCGCAGTAGGCTGCCTCCGTGGCTGATATCCAGATTCCCGCTGACATCAAGCCCGCCGACGGTCGCTTCGGCGCGGGCCCGTCCAAGGTGCGTCCGGAGGCACTCGCCGCCCTGGCGGCAACCGGCACCTCCCTCCTCGGCACCTCCCATCGGCAGGCGCCGGTGAAGAACCTGGTCGGCAAGGTCCGCGAGGGCATCCGCGACCTCTTCTCGCTCCCCGACGGCCATCAGGTGATCCTCGGCAACGGCGGCTCCACCGCCTTCTGGGACATCGCCACCCATGGCCTGATCGAGTCCAAATCCCAGCACCTGTCCTTCGGCGAGTTCTCCTCCAAGTTCGCCAAGGCGGCCCGGCTGGCACCCTGGCTGGCCGAGCCGACGGTCATCGCCGCCGACCCCGGTACCCACCCCGACCCCCGGGCCGAGGCGGGCGCCGACGTCTACGCCTTCACCCACAACGAGACCTCGACCGGCGTCGCGATGCCCATCAGGCGGGTGGCCGGCGCGGACCAGGGCTCGCTGGTCCTGGTCGACGCCACCTCGGGCGCGGGCGGCCTGCCGGTGGACATCGCCGAGACCGATGTCTACTACTTCGCCCCGCAGAAGTCCTTCGCCTCCGAGGGCGGCCTGTGGCTGGCGGTCTTCTCCCCCGCCGCCCTGGACCGCGCGGCCCGCATCCACGCCTCCGGCCGTCATATCCCCGAGTTCTTCTCGCTGCCGACCGCGATCGACAACTCCCTGAAGAACCAGACCTACAACACCCCCGCCCTCTCCACCCTCTTCCTGCTGAACCAGCAGCTGGAGTGGCTGAACGGCCAGGGCGGCCTGGACTGGGCGGTCCGCCGCACGGCCACCTCGGCCCGTACGCTCTACGGCTGGGCCGAGGCGTCCAAGCACGCGGCCCCGTTCGTCACCGACCCGGCCAAACGGTCGCAGGTCATCGGCACCATCGACTTCTCCGATGACGTGGACGCGGCGGCCATCGCCAAGGTGCTGCGCGCCAATGGCATCGTCGACACGGAGCCCTACCGCAAGCTGGGCCGCAACCAGCTGCGGGTGGCGATGTTCCCGGCGGTCGACCCGGCGGATGTCGAGGCGCTGACGGCCTGCGTGGACTATGTGATCGAGCGGCTCTGACCCGCCCGGTGGGCCCGTGGCGAACGGGCCCACCGCCCCTCGACCGGTCCTAAACGGCGCCCGCCGCCGGCCGCCGACGCAGCACCAGCCAGCCGCCCACCAGCAACACCACCCACACGCCCATCACATAGAGCGCGATCCGGGTATCGGCGCTCCAGGCGATCAGCACCGTCACCACGGCGAAGAAGCCCAGGGCGAGCACATTGGTGACCGGAGCGCCCGGCATGCGATATGCCGACGCCCCGGTCCGCCCGGCGGCCACGTCCCGCCGGTACCGCAGATGCGTCACCAGGATCACGCTCCACACCAAGATGGCGCCGCCGGTCGAGACCGCCGTGATATAGGCGAACGCATGCTTGGGATCAATGGCGTTGACCAGCACACCGAGGCTCATGACCAGCGCCGAGACGCCCAGGGCGAAGGCCGGCACCCCCCGGTCGGTCAGCCGCGCCAGCACCTTGGGCGCATGCCCGTTCACCGAGGCGGTGCGCAGCATCCGGGCCGTGGAGTACAGCCCGCCCGCATTGCACGCGGACAACGCGGAGGTCAGCACGATGAAGTTGACGATCCCCGCCGCGCCCGGGATCCCGATCTTCTGGAACGCCGTGACAAACGGGCTGTCCCCCGGGTGGAACACATTCCAGCTGACCACCGACAGAATCACCAGCAGGGTGCCGATGTAGAACAGCCCGAACCGCAGCGGCAGGCTGTTGATGGCCCGGGGAATGTTCTTCTGCGGATCCTGGGCCTCCCCCGCCGTGACACCGACCAACTCCACGCCCAGATAGGCGAAGAGCACGATCTGCAGGGTCATCAGGGAGTCGTGCGCGCCATTCGGCATGACGCCCCCGTCCTTCCACAGATGGGTCACCGAGGCCGTGTCCCCGACATCGCCGAAGCCGATGATCAGCACCCCGAGCCCCACCAGGATCATGGCGACGATCGCGACGACCTTGATCAGTGCGAACCAGAACTCCAGCTCGCCAAAGGCCTTTACCGAGATCAGGTTGATCGCCGACAGCACCACCAGGGACACCAGGGCCGTCTGCCACTGCGCGACCCCGGGGAACCAGTACTTCACATAGGTTCCGGCCGCCGTGATCTCGGCCATGCCGGTGGTGACCCACATGATCCAGTACGTCCATGCGGTGGCATAGCCCCAGAAGGGGCCCAGGAATTCACGGGCGTGCTCGGCGAAGCTTCCCGACACCGGCCGGTGGGTGAGCAGTTCACCCAGCGCGCGCATCACAAAGAAGAGCACGATGCCCGCGACGGCGTACCAGATGATCAGGCTGGGCCCGGCCTGGGATATCGCGGTCCCGGCGCCCAGGAAGAGCCCGGTGCCGATCGTGCCGCCGATGGCGATCATCTGGATCTGCCGGGTGCCGAGGCCGCGTTTGTAGCCCTCCGGGGAGCCGGTGCCCGGTGGGCCGTCCGCGGGCGAGGCAACTGTGGGCGGCGTACTCTCGCCCGTTCTGGGTGGCTGCATGCGCGCGACCCTAGGTGGTGAAGAAGCCGTTTACCAGCCCATTTAAGCGGTGATACGCCGGAGTTGACCCGTTTTGGATGGGCGGGTTTTCACCGCTCCCCGGGCCTCCAGTGCGCGGGGCGGGTGAGCCCGGCCGGCAGCGTGGTCCTGGCGTCCCCCTTGGCCGCGTTGAGCTGCGACTGGGTGAGGAAGATACTCCCGGTGAGATCGGCACCGCCGAGGTCGGCATCCCGGAGGTCCGCCCCGATCAGGTCGGCCGACCTCAGGTCGGCGTCCTTGAGGTCGGCCGCGATCAGACGGGCCCCGCGCAGATTGGCACCGCGCAGACCGGCACCCCCGAGCCGGGCCCCCATGAGATCGGCCCCCCGGTGGTTGCGCTTGCGGCCCGGAACCTTGGCCCGCACCAGCTCGCTGGTGCGCAGCAGCAGGGCGTTGGCCTCGTCGCGGAGCGCCGCCACATCGACGGCCACGATGGCTTCGGCGCTGCCGAGGGTGAGGCGCTCGACCTTGTCCAGGGCACCGCGGAGATCGCCGTACAGGGGGCGGGCCGGCGGCAGGGACAGGGCCTCGGTCAGATACCGGAGCAGCTCATGAAGGTGCCGCATCACCGGGAACACCTCGGACATCCGGCGTGCCGTCCCGGGGTCCTGCCGCCAGTCCCGCCCGCCAAAGGTGACCTGCGAGACCTTCTGTCCCGCACCGAAGCAGTCGAAGACCGTACAGCCGGAGAAGCCCTTCTCGCGCAGCTTCGCATGGATGCCGCAGCGGAAATCCGCCCGCAGGTTGGCGCACGGCTTCCCGGCGTCCTTGTCCACCGCGAAGTCGGCCGAGGCCGAGAAGGGCAGCGCGACACAGCAGAGGCCGAAGCAGCTCGCGCAGTCGGCCTGCAGGTCGGTGGGGATCTGGGGCACCTGGGTGATCTCCTGCTGCTGCGTTCCGGGGCGGGGTGGGCCTCCATTCTCCCCGACCGGGCACCGTCGGCTCACCGCCCCGGTCAGGGGTGGGCCGCACAGGCCTCCCGCTATTCGGCATCCTGCGCGGCGGCGGTGGCGGTGGCCGGGAGGGCCGGGCAGAGGGCGGCGCAGAGCACAAAGGTCCCGATCACCCAGGGCATCGCCGTGGACAGGGCGTCCGTCATGCCGCCCGCCGTGTGCCCGAAGAACACCGTGCCGATCACCGCGGCGCCCAGGGCGCCGCCGAACTGCCCGGCCGTGGAGAAGATTCCGGACGCACCGCCCGCGATGTCGGCCGGGACGGCGGACAGGACGACGTTCACCAGCGGGACGATCAGGAAGCCCAGGCCCGCGCCCGCGATGACCAGCCCGGGGACCAGCGGCCAGGCTCCGGTGTGGACGGTGTCGGACCGGTCCGCCGCGTACCACACCCAGGCCAGGCCGCCGGCCATCAGCAGCGAGCCGGCCATCAGCACCAGTCGGCCGGCTTTGAGCGCAAGCGCGTCCGCGGCCGGGGCGGTGAAGAAGCCGCCGACCGAGAAGGCGACCGTGACGAGACCCGCCTGCATCGGGCTGTAGCCCTCGCCGCTCTGCAGCCAGATCGCGAAGACCAGGAAGAAACCCTGCATGCCGATCGCGAACAGCAGCTGCACGGCCATGCCCACGGAGAAGGCGGGCAGCCGGAAGGCCGACGCGGGCAACAGCGGCACGGTCGTACCGCGCCGGCGCGCCTCGAACAGTGCCAGACCGACGACGGCCAGGACACCGGCGGCGAGGCAGACCCAGCCCCACAGCGGCCAGCCGTTGGGGCGCCCCTGCACAAGCGGCAGGACAATGGCGATCAGACCACCTGCCAGTACCAGGCTGCCCAGCAGGTCCGGGCTGCGAGCCGAGCGCTTCCTGGTCGCCGGTACGAGGACGATCCCGGCGATGAACGTCGCGACGGCCACCGGCACGTTCACCAGGAACACCGAGCGCCAGCCCCAGCCGAACAGGTCGGCGCTGGTGAGCAGGCCGCCGAGCAACAGCCCGACCGCGGAGGCGAATCCGGCGACCACTCCGTACATCCCGAAGGCGGCGCCGCGCTCCTTGCCCTGGAACAGCGTGCGGAACGAGCCGAGCACCTGTGGCGTCAGTATCGCGGCCATGACGCCCTGGAACGCACGCGCCGCGATCAGCTGTCCCGGGCTCTGCGCGATTCCGCAGGCGAGGCTGGCGACGCCGAATCCGGCGGTGCCCACGAGGAAGAGCGTCTTGCGTCCATACCGATCGCCGAGGTGCCCCGAAACGACGAGCGCCGCCGCGAAGCCCAGCAGGTAGGCGGAGACCGTCCACTGCAGGGCGCTCTCGGAAGCACCCAGGTCACTCCCCAGGGACGGGATCGCCACATTGACGATCGTCACGTCGAGGAGGTCCATCAGCGCGGCCACCATCATGACGACGGCCGCCGCCCAGCGGCGTGGATGGGGTGCCGCAAGGGGTGCGGTGTCCGTACTTATCGTGGTCATCTTGGTTCCTCTGACTTCTCATGACTTCTCAGGTTTATTTCGTTCATCCAAACGAAAGACTTTCATGTGCACCGCCGCACCCACAAGTCTTTCGTTTGGACGAACGAAGTGCCTTGCTAAACTTGCGTCATGACCAGGGACGACAGCTCACGACGGGCCGAGGCGATCGCGGCTCTGACCGCCGTGGGCCGGGACTCCAGCACGGCGGCCGTCGCGTTCCACACGGCGGTCGCGGCCAGGCAGGGTCTCGGTCCCACCGAGACCAAGGCCCTCGGCCTCCTCCAGCGCCACGGCGCCCTCACCGCCAAGGACCTCGCCGAGCACTCGGGGCTGGCACCCGCGTCGGTGACCGGGCTGGTGGACCGCCTGGAGAAGAAGGGCTACGTCCGCAGGGTGAAGCACCCGACCGACAAACGCCGGGTGCTCGTCGAGTCCCGCCCGGAGAAGCTGGCGGAGCTGGCCCCGCTCTTCGATGACTGGGTGCGCGAAATCACGGAACTCTACGAGGAGTTCACCACGGAAGAGCTCGAGACCGTCATCCGCTTCCTGACGGGCGCGAATGAACGCCAGCGGGCGGCGACAAAGCGGCTGCTTCCATGACGGAGCCACCCGGCCCGGCCCGGCGGCTTTCGCGCCGTCAGGCTCGATCCAAGTCGAGCCGGTGGAAGTGGAACTGACAGTGCGTACCGCCCCGGCCGATCGTCATGGGACGCTCGAAGCGAAATCCATGACTCCCGGGATCGATGCCCTCGATCCAGTTGCCGTCGAATGCGCACATCGCCGGGGTCAGCTCGGGCGCCCCGTTGGCGGCCAAGACGTCGTGATAGAAGCAGCGGTGGATGTCCAGGAGGTAACTCCGGTCGTCATCCGTGGGGCGCCGGAAGGTGAAGCCCTCGCCGTATGAGCGCACTTCCGCCGCCTTCGACAGCCGGACCATGGCGGCGAACGGGTCCGGGGCGGCGTCGAGCGTCGCACGGGTCGCGTCCCGTACCGCATCGCCGAGCGGCGCGACGACCGCCTCCTCGATGAGACCGACGGCGACGGCGCGCCCCAGTTCGGGCAGCAACCCCTGGTAGGCGGCGACCAGGGCCAGCGTCACATGCAGGTTGTAGCGCGCGGGCGGATCGACGACGAGGGGCTCATTGGCGCTCTCGAGTTCCCGGTGCCGGGCGCGCATGGCGTCCAGGAGGCTCAACGGGAGCTCCCGCCGCCGTACTTCGGCCGCGATGTGGCCGAAGAACGCCTCGGTGACCAGGGCCATGTCGCGCTCCGCATCGGGAGCGTATTCGCCACCGCCGGCGGTTTCGAAGGGGTCGGTGTTGTTCAAGGCTGTCCTCTCGAGGATGACCGCAGCCTCGAGCACGGACCGGGAGCCTGATCGCAGCCCTGACCGCGCTCGCGACTGAGCGAGCGCATCAGCGCACTCCACCGACCAACCAGGCACTGACGAACCCCATGGATTCTGACCGCCCCAGCCTACACAACTCCCGGCGCCTGGCCAGACTTTGAGCTCTCGTCACTTTGAGCTCTCGTCACTCCCGGGCGGAGCCACGCTCCCGCCGCCACAGCAGGGCCACGGCCACCAGCCCGGCCAGGCACGGCAGTGCGCTGGGTATCGACAGCGCGACGGGCAGGACGGGGCGTCCGTACTGCCGGCCGCCGACGACATAGCAGGCGACGCACGCGGCGAGGACAAAGACGGCGGTGGACACCGGGCGGGCCCAGCACTTCCCCCGCCTGACCGCCCGGGCCATCAGCAGCCATAGGACGATTCCGGTCCCCCCGATCGCGAACAGGATGGTCAGGATGGCGGACCTGTCGCTGTCGATCAGGCTGGACTTGTAGTCGGGATAGGACTCACGCATATAGCCGGCCAGCGAATCACCGGTGGCCTGATCGACGATCGGGACGAGTACGGCGATCAGGGAGAGCGCCAGCCCGGCGTACATGACCATGACGGTGCGTCGCGTGGACGGCGACGGCGTCCCCGTCGATGCGGGTGTCGGCATCATTGCTCCTCTTGGGCGTGCACATCGAGAACCGTTCTCATTCAGAATCGTCCGAAGCTCGAATCGTAAAGTCAACCGATTATTGTGAGCCTGTGAGACAAACCCCGGGGGCAGCCACCCCTCTCGTCGAGACCGTCAGCTTCCGGCTGGGCGTCCTGGGCTCGATCGTCACGGACCAACTCGCCGAGCGGATCAAGGACCGTGAGCTCAAGCCCAAGCACCTCGGACTGATGGCCCTGCTCGATGCGCGGCCCCCGGCGTCCCAGCTGGAGCTGGCACGGACCATGGGGGTGGCACCGAGCCTGATGGTCACCCTCGCCGACCACCTCTCCGCACTGGGCGCGATCCGCCGCGACCGCGACCCGGCCGACCGCCGCCGCCAGGTCCTCACCCTCACCGACCACGGCCGCACCCTGCTGGCGGAGTGCGCCGAGGTCGCCTCGGCACTGGACACCGAGTTCACCGCCGCGCTGACGGATCAGGTGATGACGGGGCTACGGGACGCACTGCGGACGCTGGCGGCCGGCTTGGGACTGCCGACGGCGGAACGGTGAGCACCCTCACGACTCCGGAGGCCCGCGCCCGTTTCGCGGCGTCGCCGGTTGCCCGGTTTGCGACGGCCGATGAGGCGGGGGGTACCGCACCTTGTGCCGATCACCTTCGCATTGAGCAACGACGTCCTGTACTTCGCCGTCGATCAGAAACCCAAGCGCGCACAGAACCTGCGCCGCCTGCGGAACATCCAGCAGAATCCCAGGGTTTCGGTCCTCGTCGATCACTGTTCGCCGCTGGAGCAGCTGGACGTACGCGAGTTGAGCGGGCGCCAATATGCCCACCGCTCAGACGGCAATCCCCAACATCTCCGATAGACCGCCATCCCCCGGGATACCGCAGCTGGGTCCGTCACTGCGGCCTCGTCCGATCGTCTGTCTCCTGGGATGCGGAAGAGCCCAATGCCTTCGAGTAGGAGCCTGTCAAACGGATCAGCGGTGGGTGGTGAGGAAGTCGCGTCCACGTTCGTCGAGTTCGGCAGCACAGCGTACGCCGCGCGTGCGGAAGCGGGAGAGGTCGCGGCGCATGTTCTTGACCGCCTTGCGGGTGCGGACGGAGGCGACGCCGTCCATGTGGTCCATGGCCCGGCCCCAGGTGGCGCACGCCTGCTCGATGGCGCCCTGGCCGGCCTGAAGTTCAGCCTGGGCGACGAGGTCGAGGGCGATGATGCGGGCGTAGGTGCCCGCGGGGCGGCTGGCGGCAGCACGAGCGTACTGCTGGGCGGCGTTACGCGGGTCGCCGAGGGTGTCGAAGACCTTGGCAGTGCGAGAGCAGACGGTCGCTTCGATGGGCCCCCAGAACAGGGCCCAGAACGGTGTCGGGTCGCCCTTGGCCGCATCGAGGCGGGTGCGGGCCTGTTCGACGGCGCGGACAGCCTGGTGGCGTTGTCCGGTCTTGGCGAGCGCGTGGGCGCGGGTGATGTGGAACAGGGCTTCGGTGGCTGGGTCGACGTGGCCTTTGACGCGGTCCAGGCCGGTCTCGGCGAGGGCGAGGCAGTGCTCGGCGCGGTGGATCTTCATACCCTGCTGGGACATGGTCCGCATGACGAAGCCGTCGTGGCCGGGGACACCGGACTCGGCGGCGAGCGCGTAGGACTGCAGGTAGTACCGCTGGGCGAGCCCTTGTTCCCCGGCGTCGTAGCTCTTCCACCCGGCCAGGTGCACTCCGGAGGCGGCGGCGGAGAGCATCTGCCGGCGGGCGTCCTCGCTGCGGAAGCGGCCCCGGCACAGGGTGGCGACGTCGGTCATCAGGTACTGGACCAGGGCGGATCGGCCGTGCTGTCCGCCGTGGAGTTCGTCCATGGCAGTGAAGACCTGCACCATGTCGCGGACGGCGGCGACTTCGGCGTCTCCGGCGATGGCACCGCTGCGGGCAGCCACGGCGCGGTCGGCGATATCGCGGACGTAGTCCAGGGGCAGGGCAGCGGCGGCCACGGAGTAGGCCGAGGTGGCGAGGAAACGGCGGCGGTTCACGTCGGCCTCTCCTATCCGGGTCAGGGTCTCGATGGGGTCGGGACCAAGCGACAGTCCGATGCTGTCATCCCCTGAACTGGTCTGGACAAGGCCCAACTGGTCCACCGTCACCAATCGGCCCAGCAGGCGGGATAGCGCCTCGGCGAGGTATCGGGACGTGTTGCCGGCGGGCTGTGCGCCGGAGAGCCAGTGCTCGACGGTGGAGCGGTTGGTGCGTAAGCCCTCACCGGACTCGGCCGCGACGAGACGGACCATGCGGGCGACGGTCTCGTACGGCAGCCCCTTCTCATCGATCAGGGCTTTGAGCTGCGTGTTCGGTGTGCGCTTGGCCATGGACCCGCCCCGGTATACGCGATATACGGCTCCCCCGCGCTCACACGGTACCGGCCAACTCCCTTGGAGAGTTCACTGTTTGACGCACCCCAAGAATGCGGTCCCTCCCGGGCCGTGGAGGGTGAGTAAGTCCCGTTGCCGCGCGCCCGCTCGGGGTGCGCGGGACGGTGAAGTGACGGACGAAGGAGGAAGACGATGGAGACCACCGAGTCGGCGGCGTATGCCGCGCCGGTTGTGCTGGATGCGGGCGATGTCGTGGAGGTGACGCTCGGCAACCAGAACTTCGACACGGTCGACGACACCCAGTACAAGCAGGGCACCTGATCCACGCCGAGGCCGGGTGCGGTGATCGCCGCATCCGGCCTCGGCCTTTGCTGGTCCAGCTGTTGAAGGTCGAGACGGGAGGCATCACGGTGCGGTGGTGTGCGGGATGGGAAGGCGGTCCAGCGGTCCGGCAGCCCCGGGAGGGGCAGTCGGTGCAGGGCCTCGGGGAGGTGTGGTCGGTCGGCTGGCCTGGTGCCCAGGTCCGTACGGCCGGGACGGGGGCCCTCGCGCTGGCGGTGGTCGGGGTGTGCGGGGCCACCGACCACCAGCTGGACGCAGGCTTGCCGGTGGTACGGGCGGGAGGGTGGCGGGAGTTGACGCGGTGGCCCGGCTCCTTTCTGGTGATCGCCCGCAGCGGTGAGACGCTGACCGTGATCGGGGACCTGTCGGGCCTGCACCCGGTCTACTACCGCCGTGAGGCAGCTGGGACGTGGTGGGCGACCTCCGCCGCCGCCCTGGCCACGCTGGACGGGGCGCCACGCGACCCGGTCGCGTTGGCAGCTCATCTGGCGTTCGGCCAGCCCGACATCCTGACGGGCCGAGGACTGTTCCGTGCCGTGCACCGGGTGCCGACCGGGCACCTGCTTCAGGTCACCCCCGAGAGTGCTCGGACGGTGCGGTACGAGCCGGCCGAGTACGCGCCGGTGGGGCTGCGTGAGGCGGCACCGGTGGTGCGGGCGGCGCTCGCCGAGGCCGTCGCCGTCCGCTTGGACGGCCGTCCGGTGAGCGCGGATCTGGCGGGTCTGGACTCCACCACCCTGGCCTGCCTCGCTGCCCGCCACCAGCTGGTGACAGCCGTGACGTTCGCCGACGGGCGGCTGCGGGACGACGATCTCGCCTACGCGAAGCGGACCGCGGCCGCCGTCACCAACCTCCGGCACCACCCGGTGCCGGGGGCCCCGGGGACGGTCTACTACGCGGGCCTGGAGGATCCCTCCGCGCTGCCGCTGACGGACGTGCCGAACGCCTTCGCGGTCTCGGCACCGGTCAAGCGGACCGTGCTCGATACCGTGCTCGCCCACCAGGCGCCGGGGGTGCACCTGACCGGCGTCGCCGGGGACGGCCTGCTCTCCGCTCCCGCCTCCTACCTGGCTGATCTGCTGCGCGAGCGGCAGCGACGGAGGGCCTGGCAGCACGCCCAGGGCCACGCGCGGCTGCGGCAGACCTCCGTATGGCCCGTGCTGGCCCGTGCCCGCCCCGCGGCCCGTACGGGGCTGGGGGACTGCTGGCGGCAGACCGCCGCCGACCTGCGGCAGGCACCCCGGCCGTGGGTGCCGCAGGCCCGGCGCCCTCTGGCCTGGTCGCCGCTACTGGCCACGGCGGACTGGATGGCCCCGGACGTCCGCCGCCAACTCGCTGACGCCCTCACTCAGGCTGCCGACGAGTTGACCGAGGCGCCCGCGCGGCTGGCGGCGTGGACGGAGAGCCAAGACCTTGCCCGCATCGGTGGCGACGCCCGCGGGTGGCAGACGCTCGCCTGGTCCGAGCACGGCATCGAGATCGCGGCCCCCTACCTGGACAACGAGGTCCGCCGGGCCTGCCTGGCCGTGCCGGCCGACCAGCGCGGGGCACCGGGCCGGTACAAGCCCTTGCTGGCCGAAGTCTTCGCGGGCACCGACGTGCTGCCTGATTTCGTCCTGACCCGGGCCACCAAGGGCGGCTTCAACGCGCTCTCCTATGCCGGGCTCGTCCAGCACGCCCCTGTCCTGCGGCATCTGCTGGGCCCGTCGTCGCGTCTGGGGGCCATGGGGCTGGTGGCCGACGGGCCGGTGGGGAAGATGCTGGCCCGCGCGGCGGCCGGGCAGGCCACCGCCCAGGGCGCCCTTCACGCGGCCGTCGTGACCGAGGTGTGGCTGCGACAGCTCGAACAGAGGGCCACCTGGTGGGAGGTGACGGACCATGTGGCAGCTGCGTGAGGGCATCCACCCGATCCTCACCGACGAAGGCGGGGCCATCCTCAACGAGCACACCGGCCGCTGGACCTACCTCACCCCTACGGGCGCCGCTGCCGTGCTGGCCCTCCTCGCCACCACGGACGTGGACCAGGCTGCGGCCCAGTACGCGGTCGTCTGCGGGATCGGCCGCGAGCAGGCGGCTGCCGATGTGCAGGGCGTCGCCGACTCGTTGACCACGCAGGGCTTGGTCCGCACGGAACCGTCTCGCCGCCTACGGAGGTGGCGGCGATGACCACCATGGAGTCGTTCTCCACCACCCGCACCGGGCCCTTCCGCGACCGCCTGGCGGCGGCCACCGGGCTCGCCCTGGCCCTGGTGCTGCTGGCCCTGCCCTTCCGCTACACCGTCCGTGCCACCCGCCTCGCCCGCCGCACCGGCCGCCGCCCGATCACACCCGAGCGGGCCGAGACCCTGGTCGCCGCCGTCCGGCACACCGGCCGCCTGTGGCCGGTCCGGGCCGCCTGCGCGGAAATCTCGCTCGGGGCAGTCCTGGCCGCCGCCCTCCTCGGACGGCGCCTGGACTGGTGTCTGGGGGTCCGCTTCTCCCCGCCGCCGGTCGAGTACCACGCCTGGGCAGCCCTCCCCGGCAGCGGCCCGGTCGGCGAGTACACGCAGGCCGGATGGCATCACTACACCGCTCTCGTCATCTGAACCTGTCAATGAGCGCGTCAACTTGGCGCCTCATTGACACGTGTCTCTCACCCACTCGGGCCAGTTGAGGAACGCGTACCGACCCCTCCCCTAAGGAGTGAACACCGATGACCACCGTCGCCGCTGCTGCCGAGAGAGTCCCCGAGCAGCACTACACCCACCACGAGACCCGCGGCGAGACCGTGCACCGCACGAACCCGATCTTCATCCACCGAGAACTGGAAGCCCTCGACGTCCACAAGGGCATGAAGGTCGCCGAGATCGGCACCGGCTCCGGCCTGTCCGGCGGCCTGCTCGCCGAACTCGTCGGCCCCGTCGGCATGGTCACCAGCCTGGACATCGACCCATACCTGACGCGGTGGGCCAACCACATCCACGCCGAGCGCGGGCTTGGCAACATCCGCTGCTTCGCCGCGGACGGCACCGCCGGCTACCCCGACCAGGCCCCCTACGACCGGCTCGTGGCCTGGTGCACCCCGCCCCTGCTGCCCACGGCCTGGGTCAACCAGGTCGCCGACGGCGGCCTGATCGTCGCTACCCTGCCCATCGCTCCCGTGCCCAACGTGACCATCGGCGCCGTCATCCGCGTGATCAACGGTCAGCCGCAGGTCGAGTCCATCTTCCCCGGCTCCTACATCGAGACCGGCTCCTCCCCCCGCACTGACTTCTCCGTCCCCGCCCGGTGGGTCGACTGGGAGAACCGCATCCCCGCCATCTCATGGATCTCCATCACCTGGCGTCATCAGGACGACTGGCGCGCATCCGGGGCCCGAGCAGCCCTCGAGCGCCTCCGCGAGCCCGGCCACACCGAGCCATACACCGGCGGGGCGATCGACTGGGCCAGCCTGCGGACCTATCTCGCCGCCACCGCCACCGGCCATCGCCTGACCATGACGGAACTGCGGCTGAACGTCCTCGGCCTCGGCCGCTCGACCGGGGACGGCGCCGCCGTCATCGAGCAGGACGGCACCATCAGGGCCGACGCAGCGGACTCCGCCTCCCTGACCGTGTTGCGGGGCTGGCTGGCCGCCTGGGAGGAGGCCGGACGGCCCGCACCCGAGACCTACACCCCGGCCCTGGTACCCGGCTCGGAGGGCAGCGTCACCGGTTGGAACCTCCGGCTGACCCGGTAGCTCGCAGTGTGCCCCTCCAGCTCCCTGAGCTGCCCGGGGGCCTGCACCCACTGCGTGATCCGGGCGTGTCCGAGGACGAGTAACGTGCGCGGGCCCGCGCGACCGTGCGGCAGCGGATCAAGGGGTGCCGGCGCGTACGGCGGTGGTCGCCAGAGTGGTGTAGTGCATCGTGAAGCGGCTGCCCAGAGCGTCGATGGCTTGGCCGACCGCGCCCAGTATCTCGGCCAGCTGATCGGGACGAAGTCGGGTAAGGCCGCCGGTAGTGGGGAGCAGGTCCAGCCATTGGTCGCGCGTGTAGGACTGCTCCCAGTCGAATCGCCACTGTTCCGGGTCGTTGAACTGCCCGGTCTCGCGGATCCTGTCGGCGATCTTCGCGTACCCCGCTTGGTACATGTCCAGCGGACGTCGCGCCTGCTGATTGCTGAACGGGGAGTCGGGCGCCACCCGACGGTAAGCAGCCGCGAACGGCTCGGCCACCTCGGCAGGCGGCTCGAATACGTGCCCGAAGATCGCCAGGCGCCCGCTCGGACGCAGCACCTGGGCTGCCTTCACGGCGCCGGCGACCGGGTCCACCCAGTGCCACGACTGGGCGGCTATCAATGCGTCGAACACTCGGCCGGCCGGCTCCCAGGCTTCAAAGGTTGCCACCTCGACCTGCAGGCCGCGGGCTTGCGCGAAGTCGGCCATCCGCGCATCCGGCTCGACACCGAGCACGGCGCAACCGGCGGCCTGGAATTGACGGGCCGCAATGCCCGTGCCGCAGCCGACGTCGAGCACGTCAAGCCCCGGGCTCCCGGCGACGATGCGCGCCACCAGGCCATCGGGGTAGCCCGGTCGGGCCTGGTCGTAGCGTTGCGCATCCGTGCCGAAAGACTCGGCCGTCTGTCGAGCCCGATGCAGTTGCGCTGGCTCTGGTTGCTCTCGCGGTAGAGTGGGCATGCGTTCACCTTAGTGGGCGAGCGCCCATTTGCCAACGGATGCCAGGAGCCTGGCGCACGAGAGGATCTGTAAGTGCCGACCGGGGTACACCTTCGCGACGCGCGGCAGCAGCTGTTCGACGCCGCAGAACGCGTGCTGCTGCGGGATGGCCCGAACGGGCTGACCAGCCGGGCCGTCACCGACGAGGCAGCCTGCGCCAAAGGCGTCCTGCACCGGCACTTCACCGACTTCGACGCTTTCCTCACCGAGCTCGTGCTCGACCGGGCCGCACAGCTCGAGACACAAGCGCATGCGCTGCGCGAGACCGTCGGCACCGGCACCGTGGCCGATAACCTCACCGGCGCGCTGATCACCCTGTTCGGGCCGGTTCCCGTGGCGATCATCCCGCTCATCACTTTCCGGGACGAGTTGCGCGCGCGGCTGCGGCAAGCCAGGCCCGGAGGCGGCATCGCGATCCTCGCCCAGGTCACGACCGCGGTCTCCGCCTACCTGGCCGACGAGCGCGCAATGGGCCGCATCTCGGCCGACGCCGACATCGACTCACTCACCCTCTCCTTGGTCGGAGGCGGGCATCTCCTGTTCGCAGACCGCGACCCCGACCCACCGACCACGGCAACCGTCAACAAGCTGGTGACCACGGTGCTCGCCGACGTCGTGCAACGGCGGCCACGCTGAACCTGACTTGCAGCCTGCAACGGTCCGCGCCGAAAAGAGGCCCCCTCGTGCCGATCACCGACGTCCGCGAGTTGAGCGGGCGCCTACGTGTCCGCCGCTACGGCAGCGCGGCAACAGCCTCGTCCCACGGGTAGGCGCTCGCACTCACCGCGCTTGGGCATGTGCGGGATAGAGCCCCCTGAAAGGCGCAACATGACATTGCAGGGCCACTCGGAAATCAATCGCACATACTCCCGGCAACCCCTTCCTTGGGTGTTCAACCGGACACCGTCCGCCAGATGCAGTCAGCATGAGGCAGACGTCGATTGAGGAGACCAGCCGCCATGAGCGACCAACCCGCCGACACCCCGAATCCGGCGGAGCATGAGATCACTGCCAAGGTGACCGTCACCGGCCCCCGAGCTGCGCTGATCCGCGATCTGGCCGCCGTCCTGGGCCGCACCCCTGAGGCTCTGGCGATCGAGTGGGCGGCCGGGTCCCTCGTCCTCCCCGAAACACCGGTCGGTGAAGTTGTCAGCGCGGACGACTGGGGCCTTTTCAACGGCCCGACCGACTTGGCCGCACGCACCGACGAATATCTGCGTGCGGGGTTCGGGCGGTGAGCACCCCTCTGACCCACACAACTGCCGTTGTCGATACCTGCGTGTTGGTCGGCGCCTTCAACCGGAAGGGATCCGACCACGACAGGGTGGCAAGGGCATGGGTCACCCCCGGTCCCGTCCGCTGACCAGAGGCGCCATACCACTGCTCACCCCGACTGCTTGAATGCACCCATGCACGCAATGTTCGTCGGCGACTCCATGACCATCGGCAGCGTCGGTGACCTCACCTGGCGCTACCGCATGTGGCAGCACCTGTGCGCCACCTACGGCGGCCCCTTCCGCATCGTGGGCCCGCGCCGCGAGCTGTACGACCCGGCCACCGGCGAGGCCACCTCGCTCGACTACGGCTCCCCCGACTTCCCCGAGCGCTCCCGGGCGCATCTGGCCGGGTGGGGAGAAGGCTGGCATCACCTGGCGCCGGTCATCGGCGAGGCGGTACGCGCGCACCGGGCCGACACCCTGTTGGTCTCCCTCGGCCTCATCGACCTCGGCTTCTACACCGACGCCGGGCAGACCACCGCCAACGTCCGCCGCTTCCTCGCCGAGGCCCGCGCCGCCAACCCGTCCATACGGGCCGTGCTGCTGCCCGTCATCCACAACATCCGGGCCCTGAGCGAGCCGACGTTCGCCGCCGAATGCGAGCGCTTCAACGAGCTGCTCGCCAAGACCATCGCGGACCTGGACGCACCGGGCTCGCCGCTGCTGCTCGCATCGGTGCCGGACGGCTGGGACATCGACCTCGACACCTATGACGGCACGCACCCCAACGCCCGGGGCGAGCACCGCATCGCCGCCGCCTTCGCGGACGCGATGCACCAGGCGTGGGGAGTGGGCGGGCCGTACCACTGCGTAACCGGATGACCGTACGTATCGTTGTACTGCGCGGCTGTACGCGACCATGCGGCAGCGGGGAGGAGCGCCACGATGACCGTCGTAGAAGTAGCGACCGACAGGATCGAGATGGCCGACACCGGCGACGACAAGCTGGACCTGGACGCGATGTTCAACTGGCTTGAGAAGCTGCCCGTCCCCGAGGGAATCCACGCCGAGATCGTCGGGGGGAACATCTTTATGTCGCCGCAGCGGGACGTGCACTGGGAGATCATCCGCAGGATCGTCCGGGCACTGGAAGATCAGTTCGGCATGGGCGTGAAGGTGCTGTCCGATGTGCGGCTCGACTTCCCCGGGCACTTGAACGGCTTCGCTCCGGATGTCGCAAAGCTTCGCGACGATGCCACCAAGGGCGATAAGAAGCGCTGGCACAGCAAGGACGTCGAGTTCATCGCCGAGGTGATCTCCAAGGACACCGCCGCCAACGACTACGGTCCCAAGAAGATCGCCTACGCCACCGCCGCCGTCCCCGCCTATCTGATCGTCGACCCCTACACCGGACGGTGTCACCTGCACACCCAGCCCAAGGACGGCGAGTACATCAGCGAGCTCACCGTCGCCTTCGGGGTGCCGATCGACTTGTCGGAGACGCCTGTTGGGCTCACCCTCGCCACCGACGAGTTCCCCCGCGACTGAACAAGCCTCCCCCGCCGCGCCCTCGAAAGAGTCACCCTTGAGTCGATCACTCCCCAGGGCGTTGGCTAAGGGCCCATGGAGTACACGCAGCTCGGGCGCACGGGCCTGACCGTCAGCCGGATCGTCCTCGGGACGATGAACTTCGGACCGCGGACCGACGAACCGGACAGCCACCAGATCATGGACGCCGCGCTCGCCGCGGGCGTCAACTTCTTTGACACCGCCAATGTCTACGGTTTCGGCGAGGACCGGGGCCGCACCGAGACGATCATCGGGAACTGGTTCGCCCAGGGGGGCGGGCGCCGGGACAAGGTGGTGCTGGCCACCAAGGTGTACGGGGCGATGGAGCCGGGCGCGGAGAGTGAGTGGCCCAATCGGTCGCGGCTTTCGGCGTTGAACATCCGGCGCTCGGTGGAGGGAAGCCTCAAGCGGCTGCGGACGGACCACATCGATCTGTACCAGTTCCACCATGTGGACCGGGCCACGCCCTGGGACGAGATCTGGCAGGCGATGGACCTCCTGGTCCAGCAGGGCAAGATCCTCTATGTGGGGTCCTCCAACCACGCCGGGTGGCACATCGCGCAGGCCAATGAGACGGCCCGGCGGCGCGGGACCACCTTGGGGCTGGTGAGCGAGCAGTGCCTGTACAACCTCGCCGAGCGGCGGGCCGAGATGGAGGTGATCCCGGCGGCGCAGGCGTATGGGCTGGGGGTCATTCCGTGGTCGCCGCTGGCGGGCGGGCTGCTGGGCGGGGCGATCCGCAGGGCGGCGGAGACCGGGAGGTCGGCGGAGGCGCTGGCGAACACCAGGCTCCGCGATCAGGTTCAGGCATATGAGGACCTGGCCGACAAGTACGGCCTGGTGCCCGGCGAGGTGGCGCTGGCCTGGCTGCTCACCCGGCCCGGGGTGACGGGGCCGATCGTCGGGCCGCGTACCGCCGAGCAGCTCGGGTCCGCGCTGCGGGCGGCGGCGCTGAAGCTGCCGGAGGAGCTGTTGGCCTCGCTGGAGGAGGTGTTCCCGGGGCCGGGGGCATCGCCGGAGGCGTTCGCCTGGTGACACCGGCGAGCAGCCTGCGGGGGGTCATTTCACCGCTGCCACCACGGCGACGACGACAAGCATCAGGGCGAGCGCACCGGTCATGATCCGGTTCCTGGTCTTCGGGTCCACCCCTGGAGCCTAACCGCCCGGCTCAGTGCCCCAGGGCCCAGGCCCGTACGGTCTGGTACCCGGGGCGCTCACCGGGGACGCCGGAGCGGGGCAGCCTGCTGTGGATGAGCTCCAGGCGCTCGGCCGTCCAGGGGGCGCCGGTGAACTCGGCGAGCGCCTCCGCGTAGGGGCGCAGGCTCACCTTTCCGTCGGCCCGGGCCAGGGTGAGGTGGGGGTGGAAGGGGCGCGACTCGTCCACCGGTACCCCGGCGCGGCGGGCGCCCGCGGCGGTCGAGCGGGCGAGGCCGCGCAGGGTCTCCAGCTCGCCCCCGGCACCGGCCCACAGGGTGCGGTCGCCGAACCGGCCGCCGCCGGACAGCCGCAGCCGGTGCGGCGGGTGGTGGTGCGCGGCGCGGCCGAGGCGCTCGCCGAGTTCCGGGAGGAGGCCCTCGTCGACCTCGCCGAGGAAGGCGAGGGTGAAGTGCCAGCCGGCCGGGTCGGTCCAGCGCAGCCGGCCGGCCTGCGGGAGGGCGCGCAAGCGGCCGACGGCGGCGGCGAGTTCGGCCAGGGCGGATGCGGGCGGCGTCACAGCGGCGAAGAGGCGCATGGGATTAGTGTCGCGTGCATGGACACCAACGCGCTGGAGATCAGAAAGGGCGGGGAGGACGACCTCCCGCTCATCCTCGGCATGCTCGACAATGCCGTCGAATGGCTGGTGGCACAGGGCATCACGGGCCAGTGGGGCACCGAGCCCTGGTCGGTGCGGCCGCAGGCGGTCGAGCTGGTCGAGGGGATCGTCTCCGCCGGCACTCCCTGGCTGGCCGAGGCCGGCGGGATGCCGGCCGGGGCGCTCGTCCTGACCCCGCAACCCACCAGGTATGTCGCGCCGGCGGACGAGCCGGAGCGGTATGTCCAACTGCTGGTCACCGACCGGCGCTTCACGGGACGGGGCGTGGGCGCGGCGCTGCTGGCGCACGCCGTGGCGGAGACCCGGCGACAGGGCATCGGGCTGCTGCGGGTCGACTGCTACGCGGGTGGCGGGGCGAGGCTGGTCGACTACTACCGGGGGCAGGGCTTCACCCCCACGGAGACGTTGACGGTGGGTGAGAAGGAGGCTCCCGTGCAGGTGCTGGCGCAGCGGGTGTGAGGTGTCCGCCGGGGCGCGCCCCGGCGGACACCCCGGTGCGAAGCGGACACCTCGGTGCGAAAGCGCCTCAGGCCACCGTCATCGCAGCCTCCGGCCGCTCCGGTTCGCGGGGTATGAACTCCAGGTGCCGGTGGCCACGGCGCAGGTCGACCCTGAGCCGTACCCCCACCGAGCGAGCCAGCGCGATCCCCACGCCCACCGCGGCGAGCGCCGAGACCAGGCCGCCGGAGAGGAAGCCGATGCGCGCGCCATAGGTGTCGGTGACCCAGCCGACGACGGGCGCGGCCAGCGGGGTGCCACCCATGAAGACCATCATGAACAGGCTGATCACCCGGCCCCGCAGTGCGGGATCCGCGGCCAGCTGTACGCCGGAGTTGGCCGTGACGTTGATGGTCAGGCCGCACATGCCGATGGGCACCAACAGCACGGCGAACACCCAGAAGGCGGGGGCCAGGGCCGCCGCGACCTCCAGGATCCCGAACAGCAGGGCCGCGCCGAGCAGCAGCCGCCGACGGGAGCTGCCGCGGCGGGCCGCCAGCAGGGCACCGGCCAGGGAGCCGCTCGCCATCAGGGTGTTGAGCAGACCGTAGGTGCCGGCCCCGGCGTGGAAGACATCGTCCACGAACGCCGTAAGCCAGATGGGGAAGTTGAAGCCGAAGGTGCCGATGAAGCCGACCAGCACAATGGGCCAGATGAGGTCCGGGCGCTCGGCGACATGGCGCAGGCCCTCCCGCAACTGGCCCTTGCCGCGCGGGCTGCGCTCGGCGGGCTTGTGCAGTTCGCCGGTGCGTATCAGCAACAGGCCGGTGATGGGCGCGAGATACGACAGTCCGTTGCACAGGAACGCCGCGCCGCTGCCCACCGCGGTGATCATGGCTCCGGCCACGGCCGGGCCGATCAGGCGCGCGGACTGGAAGTTGGCGGAGTTGAGGCTGACCGCGTTGCGCAGGTCGGCGGGGCCGACCATCTCGGAGACGAACACCTGGCGGGCGGGGTTGTCGATGACGGTAACCAGGCCGAGCGCGAAGGCGGTGAGGTAGACGTGCCAGACCTGTACATGCCCGGAGAGGGTGAGCACGGCGAGGCCGAGGCCGGTGAGGCCGCTGGCCGTCTGGGTGATGAGCAGCAGCCGCCGCTTGGGCCACCGGTCGGCGAGGACGCCGCCGTACAGCCCGAACAGCAGCATGGGCAGGAACTGCAGGGCCGTGGTGATGCCGACGGCCGCGGAGGAGCCGGTGAGGCTGAGGACCAGCCAGTCCTGGGCGATGCGCTGCATCCAGGTGCCGGTGTTGGAGACCACCTGGCCCAGGAAGAAGAGCCGGTAGTTACGGATCCTGAGTGAGCTGAACATGCCCCCCTTGGGCGTCTGGCGCGGCAGGGAGGTGGTGCGTGCGTCGTCTTCGTGGTGGTTCGGTGCGGGTGCGGAGTCTGCTCCGGGTCCCGAACTCAAGGTGAGTTCGCCTCCTTTGACGATTTTGGCGGCTTCGATGATTTCGACGATTTCGACGATCCATCCGGTACCGGTACACGTCGGACTAGAGGTGCGCGAGCTTCTCCAGCACGGGCGCGGCCGCCCGCAGGGTGGTCCACTCGTCCTCGTCCAGCCGCCCGGCCAGCTCGGCGAGCCAGGCGTTTCGCTTGCGCCGGCTTTCCTCGAGCATGGCCTCGGCCCGCTCGGTCTGGGTGACCACCTTCTGGCGGCGGTCCTCCGGGTGCGGCTCCAGCCTGACCAGTCCCTTGGTCTCGAGCAGTGCGACGATGCGGGTCATCGACGGAGGCTGCACATGCTCCTTGCGCGCGAGCTCGCCGGGCGTGGCGGAGCCACAGCGGGCGAGGGTGCCGAGCACCGACATCTCGGCGGGGCTGAGCGATTCGTCCACCCGCTGGTGCTTGAGCCTCCGGGAGAGCCGCATCACGCCCGACCGCAGTGCGTTCACGGCGGCGGCGTCTTCGGAGGCACGGGACAGGTCCGACATGATTATTAGATTAACTCATTACTTCGTCTAAGGAAAGCGGACGGGCGTGCGACAGGGGCCCGGCCACCGCTGGACGGTGACCGGGCCCCTGCCCGGTGACTCGTGGTCGCTACTTCACGCCCAGCAGCTGCTCGATGGGGTCGAGCATGAAGTAGACCAGGAAGCAGACCCCGACCACATTCAGCAGCCAGGGGATCTCCCGCGCCCGGCGGTCGGCGATGCGCAGCAGGATGAAGGCGAGGACGCCGATGCCGATGCCATTGGTGATGGAGTAGGTGAACGGCATGGCGACGATCGTCAGGAACGCGGGGATCGCGATCGTGAAGTCGCTCCAGTCGATCTCCCGGACGTTGGCCGCCATGATCAGGAAGCCGACGACCAGCAGCGCGGGGGTCGCGGCCTGGGAGGGGACGACGGTGGCCAGCGGGGTGAAGACCAGGGCGAGCAGGAAGAGGCCGCCGGTCATCAGATTGGCCAGGCCGGTCCTGGCGCCCTCGCCGACGCCCGCGGTGGATTCCACGAAGCAGGTGTTGGCGGAGGAGGAGCCGAGGCCGCCCGCCGCGACGGCCACGCCGTCCATCATCAGGATCTTGCCCATGTTGGGCAGCTGGCCGTTCTTGTCGGTCAGTCCGGCCTCCTCGCCCACGCCGATGATCGTGCCCATGGCGTCGAAGAAGCCGGACAGCAGGACGGTGAAGACGAAGAGGCAGCCGGTGAGCCAGCCGACCTGGTGGAAGCCGCCCAGCAGACTGATGTTCCCGATCAGGCCGAAGTCGGGGGTGCCGACCACCTGGTCCGGGATCCGGGGCACGCTCAGGCCCCAGTTGACGTCGGGGATGACCGCGAGCTCATTGATCACGATCGCGATGAAGGTCATCACGACGATGCCGATGAGGATCGACCCGGGGGTCTTGCGGACGACCAGGATGAAGGTCAGCGCCAGCCCGGCCGCGAAGATCAGCACCGGCCAGCCGTGCAGCTGACCGCCCTGGCCGAGGCCCATCGGGACGGTGGTGTGGGCGCCGTCCGGGTTGCGGGTGACAAAGCCGGAGTCCACCAGGCCGATCAGCGAGATGAACATGCCGATGCCGATCGCGATGGCCCGGCGCAGCCCGTTCGGGATCGCGTCCATCACCCGCTGCCGCAGGCCGGAGGCGACCAGCACCATCAGCACCAGACCGGCCAGGACCACCATCCCCATCGCGTCCGGCCAGCTCATCTTGGGCGCGAGCTGGAGGGAGACGACGGCGTTGATGCCGAGACCGGCGGCGCAGGCGATCGGCACATTGCCGACGGCCCCCATCAGCACCGTGGTGAGCCCGGCCATCAGGGCGGTCGCCGTGACCAGCTGGCCGTTGTCCAGCTGGTGACCGAACTTGTCGTGGCCCGCCCCGAGAATGATCGGGTTCAGCACGATGATGTAGGCCATCGCAAAGAAGGTGGCCAGGCCACCGCGCAGTTCACGGGGGATGGACGAGCCCCGCTCGGAGATCCGGAAGTACCGGTCGAGGAGGTTGCCGGACGACGCCGGGGGCGGCTGCTGGGCGTCGACCGCAGCGGTGGCCGAGGAGGGCATCAAGGGGACCTCAGTCGTTTGGGCCCGTCCCGGAGAGAGGGCCTGAAGGGCAAAACAAATGGATCGTGATGGGAGGATCAAACAAAAGCCCTCCATCAGATCCGGGTCGTTTCAGTATGAATAAACAAAGCCCGAATTGCTATCTCCGCGCGTAGACCCCTATGGGTCAAGGGATCCGGGCAAGATCGGCGAGACCGGACGGACTAGGCTGGCCCGCATGACGAAGTGGACACCCACCCATGAGGCGCCGGAGCCCCTGGAGGGCAATGTCGTCGCCACCATCACCGGCGGCACCATCGTGTGGTTCGTCCTCTTCCTGGGCCAGCTGCCCTTCTACGGCTGGTTCGACGACCACGGCCATCTGTGGTGGCTGTGGACCTGCCTGGCCGGCGGCGGCCTGGGCCTGATCGGCATCTGGTACGTCCGCAAGCGGGATGCCGCGATCAAGCGGCACGCCGCGCGGCAGGCGGCCGGAAAGACGGCCGAAAGCCGCACCCCGGAAGGTGAAGCGGGCTGACGGCCCGTACCGTCGGAGGCATGAGTGATCCGGCGGAGACCGCAACGGGGGAACTCACCGGCCTCACCACGCGCGAGGTCGCCGAGCGCGTGGCCCGGGGCGAGGTCAATGACGTACCCGTACGGTCCTCGCGCTCGCTGTCGGAGATCGTCCGGGCCAATGTCTTCACCAGGTTCAACGCCATCATCGGCGTCCTCTTCCTGATCATCCTGATCGTCGGCCCCATCCAGGACGGCCTGTTCGGCTTTGTCATCGTCGCCAACACCGCGATCGGCATCATCCAGGAACTCCGCGCCAAGAAGACCCTGGACTCGCTCGCCGTGATCGGCGAGGCCAGGCCCACCGTCCGCCGGGACGGCCGGCCCACCGCCATCGGCACCGGCGAGATCGTCCTCGGCGACCTCATCGAACTGGGCCCGGGCGACAAGTGCGTGGTCGACGGCGAGGTCGCCGAGGCCGACGGGCTGGAAATCGACGAATCGCTGCTCACCGGCGAGGCCGACCCGGTGCTGAAGAAGCCCGGCGACAAGGTGATGTCCGGCTCGTTCGTGGTGGCCGGCGGCGGCGCCTTCACCGCCACCAAGGTCGGGCGCGAGGCCTATGCCGCCCAACTCGCCGAGGAAGCCTCGCGGTTCACCCTGGTCCACTCCGAACTGCGCACCGGCATCAGCCTGATCCTCAAGTATGTGACCTGGCTGATGCTCCCCGCCGCCATCGGCCTGATCATCAGCCAGCTCGTCGTGGAGCGGCACGACTGGCGGGAGGCCGTGCGGCGGATGGTCGCGGGCATCGTGCCCATGGTCCCCGAGGGGCTGGTGCTGCTGACCTCCGTCGCCTTCGCCATCGGCGTCATCCGGCTCGGCCGCAAGCAGTGCCTGGTGCAGGAACTCCCCGCGATCGAGGGCCTGGCCCGGGTCGACGTGGTCTGCCTCGACAAGACCGGCACCCTCACCGAGGGCGGCATGGACGTCAGCGAGCTGCGGCTGCTGGCCGCCGCCGAGGAGACCTACGTCCGCCAGATCCTCGGCGCCCTGGGCGACTCCGACCCCCGGCCCAACGCCAGCCTGCAGGCCATCATCGACGCCTACCCGGACGGCCAGGGCGGCTGGCGCTGCACCGAGTCGCTGCCCTTCTCCTCCGCCCGCAAATACAGCGGCGCCGCCCTCAACAGCCCCGACGGCGAGAGCACCAACTGGCTGCTGGGCGCGCCCGATGTGCTGCTGGCGGAGGGCGATCCGGCGCTCGGCGACATCGAGGGCCTCAACGCCCAGGGGCTGCGGGTGCTGCTGCTGGCCCGCACCGAGCGGGAGCTGGACGACCCACGGGTCGCCGAGGGCGTACGGCCCACCGCCCTGGTGGTGCTCGAGCAGCGGCTGCGCCCCGACGCGGGCGACACCCTGCGCTACTTCGCGGAACAGGACGTCGCGGCGAAGGTCATCTCCGGTGACAACGCCGTCTCGGTCGGCGCGGTGGCGGGCAAGCTCGGGCTGCCCGGCGCCGCGTCCACCATGGACGCGCGCAAGCTGCCCGCGAAGCGGGAGGAGATGGCCGAAGTCCTGGACCGGGGCGCGGTGTTCGGGCGGGTGACCCCACAGCAGAAGCGGGACATGGTCGGCGCCCTCCAGTCGCGCGGGCACACGGTCGCGATGACCGGTGACGGTGTCAATGACGTACTGGCGCTGAAGGACGCCGACATCGGGGTCGCCATGGGCTCGGGCTCCGAGGCGACCCGGGCCGTGGCGCAGATCGTGCTGCTGGACAACAGCTTCTCCTCGCTGCCGTCCGTGGTGGCCGAGGGGCGGCGGGTGATCGGCAACATCACCCGGGTGGCGACGCTGTTCCTGACCAAGACCGTCTACTCCGTGCTGCTGGCGGTCCTGGTCGTCTGCACCCGGGTGCCCTATCCCTTCCTGCCGCGCCATCTGACGCTGCTGTCCACCCTGACGATCGGGGTGCCGGCGTTCTTCCTGGCCCTGGCCCCCAACAAGGAGCGCGCCCGGCCGCACTTCGTGCGCCGGGTGATGCGCTATGCGATCCCGGCGGGGCTGATCGCGGGCGCCGCGACCTTCGCCACCTACCTCATCGCCCGGGGCTACTACGCGGGGCAGGACGGGGCGCTGAACGCGGAGACCAGCGCGGCGACGCTGACGCTGTTCCTGATCTCCATCTGGGTACTGGCGATCATCGCCCGGCCGTACACCTGGTGGCGGGTGGCACTGGTGCTGGCGATGGGGCTCGGATTCCTGATCGTGCTGGGGGTGCCATGGCTGCAGCGGTTCTTCGCGTTGAAGCTGGTGGGGGCCACACTGCCCTGGACCGCCGTCGGGATCGCGGTGATCGCGTCGGCGGTGCTGGAGCTCGCCTGGCGGTGGGTGGGACGGCGGTTCCCCGCCTGAAGGTCCGGCCGTTCGAGGTCAGGCAGCGTCGGTGGTCTTCTCCAGCTCGAGGAAGTTACGGATCTGCTCGCGGAGCTCGGGGGAATCGGCGTGCTTGTGCACGGAGACGGCGTGCTCGGTCGCGGCGCGGATGACTTCCTCTTCCTCACCGGAGATGGTGAGGGTGCAGTTGGTTTCGCTGGGGAATCTGCGGCAGTCGGCTACTTTTCTGGTCATGGCGGTCTCCTGGGGTGGCCCCGCTTCCAGGGTAGGCCGGGGGGGCTTGCCCCGGTCCCGCCCTTTCACCGTTTCTTGGGGCTGCGCCCCAAACCCCGCAGCACGCTGCGCGCGCTGTCCTCAAACGCCGGACGGGCTGAATGTGCCCTAGTCGAACCAGCGGGCCCGGGCCAGCTCATCGGTGCGGGAGGGATCCTCCAGCAGGGCCGCCGCCTCGAAGCGGCGTGCCCACTGGCCTGCCGCCCAGGCCAGGCCGGCGGCCAGGCCCTCCAGGGTGGTCGCGTGCAGGATGCCGTCGGGGCCGTGGCGCCAGTCCAGCTCCACGCCGTCGACGATCAGGTCCTCGTGCTCGACATAGGTGTCCGGCGCCGACGGCAGCAGGACCCGCACCCCCTCCGGCACCTGCCGGACCTCGCCCCCGCCGGCCGGGACCGGCGCCGGGACGGCCTCGCTCAGCCGTCGCACCTGCAGCAGCTCCGCCAGCGCGGCGGCCCGGTCCGGGCGCACCGGCAGCAGGCCGCGGCCGGTGGCGAGCGGCAGCAGGTCGGGGGCGTCCGCGACCAGCGCGTCCGCGGCGTCGACCACCCGCACCGTGCCGTCGACCACGGCGCGCAGCTCGTCCGGGAGCGTCACCTCGTCCGGATCCAGGGCGGCCAGCATGCCGTACAGGCCGTGCAGTTGGGCCGCGCGCACCGGGCGGCCGGGGTCCGCGAGGCGGGCCAGCAGCTCGGCCGCGCCGCCGGGCTCGTCCAGCAGGGCGGCCGCCGAGGTGCGTACGCCGAGCGCCCGCAGCACCTGCTCGTCCGCGAACCCGGCCGCGTCGACCGGCTCGTACAGCCCCTCCAGCAGGGAGTCCCGGAAGGACTCGGCGGCGCGCAGCCCGGCGGGGCGGCGGCCGTCCAGCACCGGGTGGCCGCGCAACCACCAGGCGGTGTACGGGCGTACGGATTCGGTCGTACCGTCCGGCAGCAGGACGCGCACCGGCGTGGTCAGCGCATCGCGCAGCGGGGGCCGGGCGAGCAGGGCGAGGGCCTGCGGCCAGGCGTCGTCGTCGACCAGGTCGAGGTCGCGCACGGCCACGATCTCGGTGGCGACCGGGGGCACGGGGGTGTCGGGGAGCCGGTCGAGGACGTCCTCGCACCAGACGTCCACCGCATCGAGCAGGCCCACGTCGTCGGGCTCGGCGAAGTCGTCGTCCCTGGGCTCAAGTTCATCGGGCTCGAGGACCACATCCGTGGCGCGCACCAGGGCGAAGTCGGCGAGCACCCCGACGGCGGTCAGCGGCTGGGCGCCCCAGCGCTCGGCGAGTTCCGGGTCACAGGCGGCGAGTTCGCCGGGGCGGATGACGCTCTCGAAGGGGCTGCCGGGCAGCACGAGTTCACCGGCCGGGGCGAGTTCGCCGTCCTCGTCGGGCAGGGCGAGCGCGGCCAGCCAGGGCTCGTCGCCGGGAGCGAGGTCGGCGTCACGGGCGAGCGCAAGGACGGTCTCCACCAGCTCGTCGTGGTCCAGGCCGGCTTGGTCGAGCACGGCCTCGTCCCAGATCTCACCGGCGTCGAGGGAGGCCGCGACGGCCGCCCTCACCTGCGGGGTGGTCAGGATCGCGCGGGGCGAGGAGGGCGTCGCGCCCAGCTTCTCCAGCAGCGGGTGGGCGGCGTCCGGGTGGACGACCTTCAGGCCGAGCCGGGCCAGCCGGGCCGCCTCGGCCGGGTCGGCGGGCGGCAGCAGCACCTGCCGGGGGCCGATGGCGGTGCGGCCCTCGGCCAGCGGGACGGGCAGTCCGCTCAGCCGGTCCGGGTCCACCCCGGCGAGGCTGTCGTAGAGCCGCCACCACCACTGCGGGGCGCGCTCCACCCCCGCGAGCCGGTCGACGGCCTCGCCCAGCGGCACCCGGTCGACGCCCAGCGCCCGCAATTCCGGGCGGCGTTCGAGACCGGCCGGAAGCAGACCGGGGAAGACCTCGCTCAGCACGGTCACGGTCTCCGCGCCCGCGCCCGCCACCACCTCGGCGTCCACCGGGCGCAACGCGACCGGGCCTTCGTCCGCTTCGCCCTGCTCGCCGTCCGGGGGCGCGGCGTTGCGCAGGAACGCCACCCGGGGCAGCCGCTCCAGCACCAGGCGGCGCAGCTCGGCGTCCAGGGCGCTCTGCGCCAGCGGGGAGGGCACCAGGTCGAGGGTGCCGGTGCCGAGCGGACGCCAGTCGGCCACCAGCTCGGTGTAGGCCTCCGCGGCGCGCTGCAGCAGGAAGTCGGTGAGCGGGCCCGGGGCGGTGTGGCGGCGGGTGGGCTCGAGCGGGAAGGTGGCGATGAGCAGGGCCGGGAGCCCCAGCGGTTCGTCGGTGGGGGTGGGTGCGTGCAGCACCGGCGCGGTGCGCGGTGCCCTCGGTTCGAGTTCGGCGCCCACCGGAACCGCCCAGGTCATCGACCAGTTGGGGCGCAGCCGCTCCTCCACGGGGCGGTCCGCGAGGAGCGCCGCGTCCAGCCGGCCGCCGGTTCGGTTGACGCGCCAGCGGGTGGGGGTGGCGCGGGCGGAGTCCTCGATGGTGATGCACCCAGCCTCCTGACGGTGCGTCAGTATGCGGGGGGCGGCGGACGGGGTCTCGACCACGATCTCGGTCAGGCCCGGCAGGGCCAGCAGCAGCGCGTCGTCGATTCCGGCGAGCAGCCGGGCGGCCAGGTCCTCGGCGGCGCCGTCCCGGAGCGGGAGGACGACCACGGTGTCATAGCCCTCCGGCGCGGGGCCCTCGGCGGGCAACGGGAGCCGGAGCAGGGGCACATGGCGCTCCCGGCGGCGGATCTCGCCCGCCAGGCCGGGCGCGTCCTGTGCCGCACTCTCCGCGAGCTCCCGGGCCTCGGCCAGCGACCAGCGGACGCCGCCGGAGCGGCCGAGCACGGCGGGTTCGTCGCTGACGGCGAGGACGGCGGAGAAGCCGACGCCGAAGCGGCCCACGGTGCCGGCGGTGTGGTCGGCGTCCTCGCGCTTGGCCGACGCGCGGAGCGTGGACAGCGACTCGACGCCCGCGGCGTCGAGGAGGGCGCCGGTGTTGGCCGCCGCGAGGACGGCCGGGCCGTCGTCGGTGGCGGTGTGCAGGGTCAGCCGGAGCCGGCCGGGGACACCCGCGCGGGCGGCGGCATCGGCGGCGTTCTGGGCGAGTTCGACGACCAGGCGGTCGCGGTAGCCGCCGAGCGCGAGGTCTTCCTCGGCGTTGGCGTCCTCCCGGAACCGGGCGGGGGAGGCGGCCCAGGCGTCCAGCACGCCGCGGCGCAGCCGCGCGGTCTCGAACGGGTCCGCGGTCGTGGCGTGCGCGATCGGTGTGCCGCTCACGGGTGGTCTCCCTGTCGTACGGTTGTCGGCGTCTATTGGCACCTGTTGGCGTCGCCTGTGAACGTACCGTGCCGGGTTGGCGGGTGGTGTGGGTGTGCCCCGGTCCCGCCCCCATGGCCTGAACAGCAATGGGGGCACCCCCATGACAGGCTGAAGGGCCGGAACCCCCTACGCGTGCCCCAGGTCCTCGTCCTCGTCCGGCTCCGCCTCGCCGAGCGGGAGGACGTCGACGACCGTCTCGTCGATCACCGGCGGGGCCGGCCGCGGCGGCTTGGGCATCACCGCGGCCTCGGAGTGCCCGCCGCAGCCGTACGACAGCGAGACGACATGGCCGTCCGCCGGGCCGAACTCATTGCCGCAGATGCCGAAGGCCTGGCCGAGCGAGCCGCCGATGGGGATCAGGAAGCCGCAGGTGACGCAGGAGGCCGGGGCGGCCTGGGCCATGGCGGTCTTGGAACCGTGGGTCTCGTCCCAGCGGTCGGCCGCGGTGTGCAGGCCGTACCGGGACAGCACCCGGGCCCGACGCATGCCCAGATCCTCGGCGAGGGAGGCGATGGAGCCGCGCGCGGGCGCGGTCGGCTGGGCGGAGGGCGGGCCGGCGGAGACCTCGGCGTCCTCGGCCTCGGCGAGCTCGGTCATCTCCGCGGAGACGGCGGAGTTCGGCGGCGGGGCGTCCTCACCGCTGAAGCCGGGCTCCAGGCGCAGGTCGTCGGCCTCGGTGGGGAGCAGGTCGCCGGGGCCCATGTCGCCGGGGCGCAGCCGCTCGCTCCAAGGCACCCATTCGGGGGCGAGCAGGGCGTCGGGGCCGGGCAGCAGGACGGTCTCGTCGAGGGTGACGGCCTTGGCGCGGGAGGCCCGGGCGACGGTGACGGCCCAGCGCCAGCCGCGGTAGCCGGGGTCGAGGCAGGCGAAGTAGTGGGTGACGACCCGGTCCCCGTCGGCGAGGGCCTCGACATGGCCGCCGACCTGCCCGGGCAGCGCGGCCTCCACGGCCGCCGCACGGGCCAATTCGACCGCCTCGGCGCACAGGCGGTCCGGGGTACGGCTTCGCATCGCAGCACTCACAAGAATCGATTCTCTCTTCCACGCCGTCTCACGAGTGCGCCAGCCGAGCGGCCGGGTCGGCGGACGGAGCGGACCAAAGGGCCGCGTCGACGTCCGCGCCCGAACGGCCTCGGGCGCACCTGGTCACGTCCATTCTGCGGGATCGAGACTCGGGGCGCTGCCAAGAACGACCGCCGGTGGCGCGTGAGGCACGCTACCTCGGGTGACCGCGTGGGGCATACCCGGGTTTCGCCGAGCGACCTCACAGCGCTCCGGTACGCCCCCGCGCACGCCCACCCGAATTGGGCGGACGCGCCGTGAGTGCCGTCGGTGCTCCGAGTTGGGGCAGTATGGCGTGGTGGGAGCCATCCGGTCAGCGAAAGGCGGCCCGCTCCGCCGTACCGGCCGGAGTGTCGGCCGCGCTCTGCGCAGTCCCGTCACGGCGGCCGCCCGGGGCGTCCGCAGGGCGACGAACGCGCATGGTGCGGGCGAGTCCGGCCTGGCGAAGCTGATCGAGCTGCATGCGGTGAACTCCGCGGGCGACATGATGATCACGATCGCGCTGGCCTCCACGGTGTTCTTCTCGGTCCCCACCGACCAGGCACGGGGCCGGGTGGCGCTCTACCTGGCGGTCACCATGGCGCCGTTCACCCTGCTGGCGCCGGTGATCGGGCCGCTGCTCGACCGGCTTCCGCACGGCCGCCGGGCGGCGATGGCCGGTGCGATGCTGACCCGGGTGCTGCTGGCGCTGATGATGTCGGGGGCGGTGGCGAGCGGTGGCCTCGAGCTGTACCCGGCGGCGCTCGGGGTGCTGGTGGCCTCGAAGGCGTACGGGGTGGTGCGGTCGGCGGTGGTACCACGGTTGCTGCCACCACGGATCTCGCTCGTGAAGGCGAATTCCCGGGTGACGCTGGGTGGCCTGCTGGCCACGGGGGTGGCGGCCCCGCTGGGTGCGGGGCTGCACCAGCTGGGACCGGCGTACCCGCTGTACGGGGCGTGCCTGGTGTTTGCGTTTGGCACCTATCTGTCGCTTTCGCTGCCGCACAAGGTCGATTCGGCCAAGGGCGAGGCGCGGGCCCGGCTGGCCTCGGCGGACCACCGGCACCCCCGGGTCCGGCGGCGCAAGCCCGGCCTGCGCAATGTCGGCCCCTCCGTGCTGCACGCGCTGCAGGCGAACAGCGCGCTGCGGATGCTGTCCGGGTTCCTCACCTTCTTCCTGGCGTTCCTGCTGCGGGTGCATCCGCTGGACGGGCTGAGCCCGGCGTTCTCGCTGGGCCTGGTCGCGATCGCGGCGGGCGCGGGCAATGCGCTGGGGACGGCCATAGCGGCGCTGCTGCGCTCGCGCGGCCCGGAGAAGACCATCGCCATGGTGCTGACGGTGGCGCTGGGCACCACGATCGCCACCGCGGCGTTCTACGGCTGGTTCTTCGTGGTGATCGTGGCGGCGGTGGCCGGGATCTCGCAGGCGCTGGGCAAGCAGTCGCTGGATTCGCTGATCCAGCGGGATGTGCCGGAGGAGGTGCGCACCTCCGCGTTCGCCCGCTCGGAGACGGCGCTGCAGATGGCCTGGGTGGTCGGCGGGGCGATCGGGATCCTGCTGCCGCTCAACGGGGTGCTGGGCATGTCGGTGGCGGCGACGTTCCTGGCGCTGGGCGTGGCGACCGCCGTGCGGGGCCTGCTGACGGCCGCCCGGCGCGGCTCGCCGCACCCGCGCGTGGCGTGACCGAAGTGGCCCGATAGCCTGCCCGCATGACCGCTGCGTTTTTCCGGGGCAGGCGCCAGCGCGCCGCTGCCGCCGTCGGTGCCGTAACCTTCGGGCTTGTCGCCCTCTCCGCCTGCGACAAGCCGACGCCGCTGGCGACGGTGACCGTCGGATCGACCACGGTGACCTCGGAGGCCGCCTGCTACGAGGACGGCGAGAGGCTCGACAACAAGGCGCTGGGCAAGTGCCTCGCCGAGGGGTCGCCCAAGACCATCAAGGTGAAGCCCGGCGAGAAGGTGCGGGTCGGCGTCGACACCAAGCTGGCCGACAAGGGCTGGATGGTGCTCAGCAACGGTGCCTCACTGACGGACCGGCTCAAGCTGTCGTACACGTCGCTGGACAACCAGAACGTCTTCTACGACCCCAGGACCCGCCAGGCGGTGCCGTCCACGCTGCTGTCGGTCATCACCAGTGACGGCGTGTGGAACTTCAAGCTCGAGACCGACAACGGCTGATCCGCGGCGAGGGTCCGGTGATGCGCGTACTGGTCGTGACGGCGGTGACCGCCGAGCGTGACGCGGTGACGTCCGCCGCGCCGCGCGGCCCAGTGGAACTCCCGCTGCCCGGTGGCGCGGTGCTGCACCGGGTGACGGTGGACGGCCCGGGCGCCGTGCGGCTCGAGGTGCTGGCCGCCGGGGTCGGCCCGGCCGCCGCGGCGGCGGGCGCGGCCACGGCGCTGACCGCGGCGGCGCTCGCCGGCGACCCCTACGCCCTGGTGATCTCGACGGGCATCGGCGGCGGTTTCGCACCCGAGGCGCCGCTGGGCGCCCTGGTGGTCGCCGAGCGGATCGTCGCGGCCGATCTGGGGGTGCGGACCGGCGACGGCTTCCTGCCGGTGACCGAGCTGGGCTTCGGGGTGGACGCGCACCGGGTGCCGGAGGAGCTGGTACGAGCCGTGTCCCAGACCGTCGGCGCGCTGCGCGGCGATGTGCTGACCGTCTCCACCGTGACCGGCACCGCCGAGCGGGCCGAGGAGCTGGCGGCGCGTCATCCGCGGGCGCTGGTGGAGGCCATGGAGGGCTTCGGGGTGGCCGGGGCCGCCGCCGCGCACGGGGTGCCGGCGCTGGAGCTGCGGGCCGTCTCCAATGCGGTCGGACCGCGCGACCGGGCCGCCTGGCGCATCGGCGAGGCGCTGGGCGCGCTGACCGACGCCTTCCGCAGGATCTCACCGGCACTCGCCGAGAAACCCGAGGTGCGCTCATGACCGGGCCGATCCGGATCGCCTATTCGCCCTGCCCCAACGACACCTTTGTCTTCGACGCCTGGGCCCACGGCCGCGTCCCGGACGCGCCCGCCCTGGAGGTGACCTTCGCGGACATCGACCTCACCAACGGCATGGCCGAGCGCGGTGAGTTGGATGTGCTCAAGGTGTCGTACGCGGTGCTGCCCTGGGTGCTGGAGGAGTACGCGCTGCTGCCGTGCGGGGGTGCGCTGGGGCGTGGCTGCGGGCCGCTGGTGCTGACCAGCCGGCCGGGCGAGGCCGCGGAGCTGGCCGGGAAGACGGTCGCGGTGCCCAGTGAGCGGTCCACCGCGTATCTGCTGTTCCGGCTGTGGGCGGCGGAGGAGGTGCCGGGGGACGTCGGCGAGGTGGTGGTGCTGCCGTTCCACGAGATCATGCCGGCGGTGCGGGACGGCAAGGTGGACGCCGGCCTGGTGATCCACGAGGCGCGATTCACCTATCAGAACTACGGCCTGAACTGCCTGGCCGACATGGGGCGGCACTGGGAGCAGACCACCGGGCTGCCCATCCCGCTGGGCGCGATCATCGCCAAGCGCTCGCTGGGCGCGCCGATGCTGCACCGGCTGGCCGGGGCGGCGCGGGCATCCGTGCGGATGGCCTGGGACGACCCCGAGGCATCGCGGCCGTATGTGCTGGAGCACGCGCAGGAGATGGACCCGGCGGTCGCCGACCAGCACATCGGGCTGTACGTCAACGAGTTCACCGCGGACCTCGGCGAGGACGGCTATGCGGCGGTGCGCGGGCTGCTGACCCGCGCCGCGGCCGAGGGACTCGTACCGCCCCTCGGCCCCGACGCGCTCAGCTTCCCCTAGTGCCGCGGCGCTAGACGTCCAGCTGGTCGGCGACCGCGCGCAGCATGCCCGCGATCTTGGCGCCATGCGCCTTGTCGGGGTAGCGGCCGCGCTCGAGTTGCTGGGTGACGTTCTCCAGGAGCGTGGTGAGGTCCTGGACGATCGAGGCCAGTTCATCGGGCTTGCGGCGCTGGGCGGCCGCGACCGAAGGGGTGGGGTCGAGAAGCGTCACCGAAAGCGCCTGGTCGCCGCGCTGCCCGGCGACGACTCCGAACTCCACACGCTGGCCTGGCTTGAGGGCATCGACCCCGTCCGGGAGCACCGAGGAGTGCACAAAGACGTCTCCGCCGTCGTCGCGGGAGAGAAAGCCGAAGCCCTTCTCACTGTTGAACCACTTGACCTTGCCGGTAGGCACGTCTGTCCTCGTCCTCGTACTCGTCGGGATTTTCCGGAAACTGCAAGCAAACAAAAACGGCTCTGGATAGCACTACAGCGGGTCGCAAGACCCGCTACCCCAAGGCTAATGGTCCCGGGCCCGGTGACAAGACGTCCTCGGGTGATACCTCTGCGCGTCCGGTGGTGCGGTCCCCCGATGCCTCGTAGGCAACTACCCTGCTCGGGTGAGCAATGAAACGCCCCGGTCCGGGGACCTGCTGGTGCGCATCGGCGCCATCGTCTTCCTCGTCGGCGCGGTGGCCACGCTGGCCACGGTGGCCCCGCTGTTCCTCGGCGCCGATCCACTGCCGTCCGCAGCGTACTTCGTGTGCATGCTGATGGGCGTCGGCTTCCTGCTCGCCGCCGCCGGGGTGCTGCGATCCATCGCGGAACAGCGGCGTCAGGCGCGGGCGGCCGCCGCCCGGTAGCCGCGCAGCCAGTGCCGCGTCGGCCGGCCCGATCAGCCCAACCGCCGCGCCCGCCACAGCACATACGCCGCGGAGGCGACCGCCGCCACCCGCAGCACCACCGGCCAGGTCTCCGCCAGCGCCGGACCGAGGGCCCCCTGCGGTATGGGGGCGCCCCAGCGCCCCTTGCTGCGGCCCCACAGCCAGACCACACCACCCACGGCGACCGCCCCCGGCACGATCATGACCGCCCACTTCGACTCGTTCTGCGACAGCCGCCGGGTGACATACGCCAGCGCCCAACCCGCGCCGACCACCATCCAGTTGCCGAGCACCGCGCCGACCAGCAGCAGGACGACCACCAGCAGCAGCACCGGGCTCATGGAGAGGCCGCGGCGGCCTCCTCGCCCGGTGGCCTCCTCCTCGTCGGACGCGGGCTCATCCTCCGGGACCCGCTCCACGGCCGCCGCCTCGGACGGCGGCGGCCTCAGCATCTCGGGAATCTCGATCCCCCCGACAAAGCCGTGCACCCGCTCCCCCGGGCCGGAGGGCACCGCCTCCACCCGCCACCAGTCGGCCGTCTCCCCGCCACGGCCGGGCGCGCGCAGCTCCTCCTCGGTGGCCAGGTGCGGCGGCGCGCCCGCGTCCGGGAAGCGGACCGGCCCGCCCTCCCGGCGCTGCGCGGGAACCCGGCGCGCCCGCGCCGCCTCCGACGGCGCGCCGGACGAGGCACTCGCATCGGCCACCGCCTCCGACGGCGTGCCCAGACCGTCGAGGATCCGCTGCACCGCGGCCGGGGTGTCGGCCCCCTCGGCCGCCCGGCGCCGCTCGATCTCCGTACGCAGCCGGGTCACCAGCCGCATCCGGTCACCGGAGGTGAGAGTGTGCCGCTGGGCGATGTCACCGACCCGGCTCAAATAGTCATAGACCAGCTGATCGCTCTCGATCCCCACCGGATCCCCCAAGTTCCCCCAACACATCGCCGTCACATCGACGGTACCGGGTCCGCATCGCCCCGGCGGGGAGAACGGAACGACCGATCGCGGCCCCGCCGGTGATGCGCACCGACCCGGTACCGTAAACAGAATGACCACTTCGCGGGAGACCGGCAGCGCGGGCGGCGGTACCGTCGGGGCCCCGCGCACGCTCGCCGAGGAGCTGCGCGCCCGCCCCGACGAGGCGCTGGCCGAGCTCCTGCGGGCCCGCCCGGATCTGCTCGGCCCGGTGCCCGGCGACCTCACCCAGCTCGCCACCCGCGCCGCGACCCGCGCCTCCGTGGCACGGGCCCTGGACCACCTGGACCGCTTCGCGCTCCAGACCGCCGAGGCCCTCGCGATCGCCCCGGACCCCTGCCCCTACGGGACGCTCTCCGCACTGATGACCGGATGGGGGCACCTCCCGGGCCGTCCGGACGCCGGGGCAGCGGACGACGGCCCCCGGATCGCCCGCGAACTGCCGCGCGCCGTCGCCGCCTTGCGCGCCCAGGCCCTGGTCTGGGGCGGCGAGGACCGGCTGCGCCTGGTCCGCACCGCCCGCGAACTGCTCGCCCCCACCCCCGCCCGCCCGTCACCCACCGGCCTCGGACCCACCCTCGCCGAGGCGACCACCGGAATGTCACCCGGTCGGCTGCAAGCGCTGCTGGCGGCCGCCGGACTGCCCGCCACCCACGATCCCGTGACCGCCGTCACCGCCCTGACCGAGCTGTTCGAGGACCGTACGCGGATGGCCGCGCTGCTCTCCACGGCCCCCGCCGAGGCGACGGAGGTGCTCGACAGGCTGCTCTGGGGCCCGCCCCACGGCACCGTCACCGCCGACCCCGCACCGCATCTGCGCTGGCTGCTCGACCGCGGACTGCTGCTGCCGACCGGTCCCGGCACCGTGGTCCTCCCCCGCGAGGCCGCCCTGCACCTGCGCGGCGGCCGGGCGCACCGCGCGCCCCGGCCCGCGCCCCCCGAACTCGCGCCCGTCACCGAGCACTCCACATCCGTGGTGGACGCCACCGCCGCCGGGCAGGCGCTCACCGCACTGACGGCCGTCGAGGAACTCCTCACCGCCTGGGAGGCCGAGAGCCCCCTGGTCCTGCGCGCCGGCGGCCTGAGCGTCCGCGATCTCAAGCGCACCGCCACCACCCTGGACACCACGGAGCAGACGGCCGCCTTCTGGGCCGAACTCGCCCACGCCGCAGGGCTGCTGGCCTCCGACGGCGAGGTCGACGAGCGGTACGCACCCACCCCCGGCTACGACGACTGGCTGGACCTGCCCCCCGAACGGCGCTGGACCCACCTCGCCGCTGCCTGGCTCGCCGCCACCCGCACCCCGGGCCTGGCCGGCACCAAGGACTCCAAGGGCCGTACGCTCGCCGCCCTCGGCCCCGACCTCGACCGGGCCCCGGCCCCCGAGGTCCGCCACCGCGTCCTGGCCCTGCTCGCCGAACTCCCGCCGGGCGCCACCGTCCCGGCCGACACCCTGCTGGCCCGGCTGGAATGGGACGGCCCCGCCGGGCACGAGCCGCGCGCCCGCCTCGCGCGCTGGGCCCTGGCCGAGGCCGAACTCCTCGGCGTCACCGGCCGCGGCGCCCTCGCCGCCCATGGCCGCGCGCTGCTCACCGGCGCCTCCCCCGCCCCCGTGCTCGCCCCGCTGCTCCCCGAGCCCCTGGACCACGTCTTCCTGCAGGCCGACCTCACTGCCGTGGCGCCCGGACCGCTGCGCCGCTCCCTCGCCCAGACGCTCGGCACCCTTGCCGACATCGAGTCCAAGGGCGGCGCCACCGTCTACCGCTTCGGCCCCGAGTCGGTGCGCCGCGCACTGGACACGGGCCGGACGGCCGCCGACCTCAAGGCGTTCCTCACCGAGCACTCCCGTACGCCGGTGCCCCAGCCGCTCGCCTACCTCATCGACGATATGGCCCGCCGCCACGGCCGGCTGCGGGTCGGTGCCGCCTCCTCCTACCTGCGCTGTGACGACGAGGCGGTGCTCGCCGAGCTCCTCGCCGACCGCCGTTCCGCCCCCCTGCTGCTGCGCCGGCTGGCGCCCACCGTGCTGGCCGCCCAGGCGGCACCCGAGGAACTGCTGGCGGGCCTGCGCGCCCTGGGGTACGCACCGGCGGCCGAGGGGGCCGCGGGCGATGTGCTGATCGCCCGCGGCGCCCTCGGCCGCCGCACCCCGCCCCGCAGCGCCCCGGCCCCCGTGCCGGAGGGTCCGCCCGTGCCCGACGCCGCCCTGCTCGGTGCGGCGGTGCGGGCCATCCGCGCCGGAGACCTCGCGGCGACCGCCGAGCGCAAGCCCGTCGCCGCCCCCGCCCGGTCCGCGGGCGGGCTGCCCCGCACCACCTCCGCCGACACCCTGGCGACCATGCAGGCGGCGGTGCTCACCGGGGCCGCCGTGTGGATCGGCTATGTCAACGCCGAAGGCGCCGCCAGCCAGCGGGTGATCGCCCCGATCCGGGTGGAGGGCGGCTTTGTCACGGCGTACGACCACACGGCGGACGCGGTGCGGACCTATCCGCTGCACCGCATCACCGGCGTCGCCGAGCTGGCCGACGAACCCGCCTGACGGCGGCCTCGGGGCATGCCTCAGTCGGACCCGATCTCCAGCTGGGTGTGGCCGGTGGCGTGCTGGATGCCCTCGGCCGACAGGCAGCCGGTGCCCAGCGCGTCATGCGCCAGCGCCACCGTCCGCCGGGCCGACAGCCCCTCGCCCCGGCCCCGTTCGACCTCGCCCTCCAGCACCACCAAGGTGACCGCGGCGAGCCGGGTGGCCTCCGCGGAGCTGTATGAGATCACCGACCGGCGGCCGTCGGCATAGGTGACGATCTCCCCGCTGTGCCCGCCGCTGACATCGACGCAGGAGGTGTTCATCAGCCCGACGAGCCGCCCCCTCGCCGGCGCCGACTCGCCGGGCGCGCCGGTGCAGAGGTAGTGGGCATGGGCCTCGATCCGGGTCGGCTGGGGCAGCAGGGATAGGCCGGGGCTGTAGGTGGTGCTGTCTTGTCCCGTGCAGGTGATGGACTCTTGGGACTCGCCGGTCTCGCCGGCCGAGGCGGCCGGGCTCCAGAGCAGGGACGAGCCGACCAGCGCCAGGGAGCCCAGCGCCACCGCCACACCGCGCCTACCGAACATGCACACCCCTCCGAGGGATACCGAAGCGCCTCCACCGGCGCTTTCCGGCCCCTGGCTACCCCCCGGCAGCGCGCTTCCCACCCGGCTCCGGCAGCACATCACCGCGTCCGCGCCCCTGGCGTACGCACCCCGGCGCACGGGCGTCGCGTCCATGGGCCGTCCGTGTCTTCGGCGACACGCTCCCCGTTGGCCTCTGCATGCGCACCCTCACCGCCCTCACCACCCTGGCCACCGCCCTCGCCCTGGCGACCGGAACCGCCGCCGCCGACTCGGCCGAGCACGCCGTGGTCGTCCACCACACCGCGTCCGGCCGCGGTTCCAAGGCGAACGAGACCACCGCCGCCGCCACCGCCTACTGCCCGCAGCACACCCACCTCACCGGGGGCGGCTTCGACGGCAGCCACGGCCCGGGCTTCACACCCGTCTACAGCCGCCCCACGGCCGACGGCAAGGGCTGGACCGCCGCCGTCTCCCGCACCGGCCCGGGCGCGGCGCCGGTCAAGGTCACCGCCTATGCGGTGTGCGAGAGCGAATAAGCGAACAGGCGGTGCGGCGGTCAGACCCGCCAGGAGCGGATGCGGTCGGCGCAGTCGTAGATGTCGGCGCGCTCGGCGCGGAGGTCCTTGGCCAGGTCGACCAGGCCGCCGTAGGGCGCGTCAATGCCCTCACCCGACTGATCCATGTAGGTGATCGCACAGTTGCAGGCGTAGAAGGAGTTGTCCGCCGGCAGCGGCCGCTCGTTGACGATGGTCATAAACAGGGCCGCAGCACGCCACGCCGCGTCCGGCAGTACGCCGATTCGAGGTGGATCGACCTTGTGCCGTGCGACAGCGGCGACAAGAGCCGAGAAGTCCCACACCTCGGGCCTCCCCGGCAAGCACTTGGTCTGTTCCTCCAGCAACCAGCGCAGATCGACGTGGACCTGGTCACTCACGCGGCAGCCTGGCCGGTATCGCGCTTGGGGCCGTCGGTGCCAAAGGCGTCGCGGAACAGGTCCCGCGCCTCCTCGCGGAACCGGCGGGCCGCGTCGGACGGGGCACTGAGGCGGGGATCCCTCATGGCGGCCTCGGTGATGAGCGCGGTGACGGTGGTGTTCTCCACGGCGGCACGGGCCTTGAGTTCCTGGTAGATCTCGTCCGAAACGCGGATCGTGATGGTTCTCGACATGCCGCCACAGTAAAGCGGTGCGCTTTACGACGACAAGCCCCTTCACCCCAACGAGCGACGCCCCCACTCCCCATGCGGCACACTGGACGTTTGGCCGCAGCCATACGAGCCGCACAAAACGCGAGGGTGAGGCACAGCGTGACCGGACCGCTGATCGTCCAGAGCGACAAGACGCTCCTGCTGGAAGTCGACCACGAGCGGGCCGACGAGTGCCGCCGCGCCATCGCCCCCTTCGCGGAGCTGGAGCGCGCCCCCGAGCACATCCACACCTACCGGGTCACCCCGCTCGGCCTGTGGAACGCCCGCGCGGCCGGGCACGACGCCGAGCAGGTCGTCGACGCGCTGGTCAGCCACTCCCGCTACCCCGTGCCACACGCCCTGCTCGTCGACATCGCCGAGACCATGGCCCGTTACGGGCGGCTGCGGCTGGTCAAGCACCCCACGCACGGGCTGGTCCTGGAGAGCAGCGACCGGCCGGTGCTGGAAGAGGTGCTGCGGTCGAAGAAGATCCAGCCGCTGGTGGGCGCCCGTCTCGACCCGGACACCGTGGCCGTCCACCCCTCCGAGCGCGGCCAGATCAAGCAGGTGCTGCTCAAGCTCGGCTGGCCCGCCGAGGACCTGGCGGGCTATGTCGACGGCGAGGCACACCCCATCGAGCTGCGCGAGGAGGGCTGGGCGCTGCGCCCCTACCAGCGGCAGGCGGTGGAGGGCTTCTGGCACGGCGGCTCCGGAGTGGTGGTGCTGCCGTGCGGCGCGGGCAAGACGCTGGTCGGCGCGGGCGCGATGGCCGAGGCCAAGGCGACCACGCTGATCCTGGTCACCAACACCGTCTCGGCCCGGCAGTGGAAGCACGAGCTGGTCAAGCGCACCTCGCTGACCGAGGACGAGATCGGCGAGTACAGCGGCACCAGGAAGGAGATCCGCCCGGTCACCATCGCCACCTACCAGGTGCTGACGACCAAGCGGAAGGGCATCTACCCCCACCTGGAGCTGTTCGACTCCCGCGACTGGGGCCTGGTCGTCTACGACGAGGTGCACCTGCTCCCCGCGCCCGTCTTCAAATTCACCGCCGACCTGCAGGCGCGCCGCCGCCTCGGGCTGACCGCCACCCTGGTCCGCGAGGACGGCCGCGAGTCGGATGTCTTCTCGCTCATCGGGCCCAAGCGGTTCGACGCGCCCTGGAAGGAGATCGAGGCGCAGGGCTATATCGCGCCCGCCGACTGCGTCGAGGTACGCGTCAACCTCACGGACGCGGAGCGGCTGGCCTACGCCACGGCCGAGCCCGAGGAGAAGTACCGCCACTGCGCCACCACGGCCACCAAACGCAAGGTCGCCGAGGCGCTGGTACGCAAACACCGGGGCGAGCAGACTCTGGTCATCGGCCAGTACATCGACCAACTCGACGAGCTGGGCGAGCACTTGGACGCGCCGGTCATCAAGGGCGAGACGTCCAACGCACAGCGGGAGAAACTCTTCGGCGCCTTCCGGGAGGGGGAGATCTCCGTCCTCGTGGTCTCCAAGGTCGCCAATTTCTCCATCGACCTGCCGGAAGCCACCGTGGCCATCCAGGTGTCGGGTACCTTCGGCTCCCGCCAGGAGGAGGCCCAGCGGCTGGGCCGGGTGCTCCGGCCGAAGGCCGACGGGCACGAGGCGCGCTTCTACTCGGTCGTCGCCCGGGACACGGTCGACCAGGACTTCGCGGCACACCGCCAGCGGTTCCTGGCGGAACAGGGGTATGCGTACCGGATCGTGGACGCGGACGAGCTGCCGGCTGGGGAGGATACGTGACGGCGGCTCCGGGCTCCAAGTCCGCTCGGTACGCTGGTCATCGACGCACGAGTCACGGCCAGGAGGGCTGCCATGCCTCACCAGGACATCTATGAGGTGCTCTACACGGAGCCTGCGGCACGTGACCGTGATCGCCTCGACCCGGTGCGCCGGGCCTCGCTCGACAAGGCCGTCGAGATCCTGGCCCGCGACCCGTACACGGAGCTCTCCCGGCCCGTCGGCGTGGGCGAGCAGGACCGCGAAATCCGTCTGACGTCGCAGATCGTCGCGGAGTACATGGTGTCGCGAGGGCGTCTGCTCCTGGTGGTGCTACGGATCTTCGATGACGCGGACATCCTCCTCACGGACGACTAGCGCTCAGCGCTTGATGTGCGCCTCCTCGGCGTACTGTCCGAGGAGGACGACGCTCACGGCCGCGCCCGCGAAGACCTTGATCGCGTGGAGGGCGTTGCCGAGGGCGTTGGCGGTGCCGCTCTGAGCGGCCTGGGCCTCTGGGGTGATCGCTGCGGTGGTCATGTCTCCATGATGGAATCCGCAGGCCCCCGATACATCAATCTGCCGGTGTAAACGGGCGGGCCCGGCCGTACGACTCGAGGATCACCACGCCCCCTACGGGAGGCGGACCCCGACCCTGAGAACCTCCCGGGGCGCGCGGACAATTCATTCGCGCGCCCTTTCCCTGCTGACTACAATCGCGCGTCTGCCCGCCTCCCGCGGCGACTTCCCGGGAGCGCCGCCGTCCGGACGGAAACCGGTCGGCTCCCGCTCATCCCGTCGCACCCCTGGAGGCAACACCGTGTCCGCGCACGCCCCCGACCAGCACGACCCGCTTGCCCGCGAACGCGCCCATCTCGCCTCCTCCCGTGCCGCGTTGCGCGCGATGCGCGCCGATGCCGAGTCGCTCGACATCAAGGACGTCACCGCGAACTGGGTCAACGCCGAGGCGCTGACGCACCAGATCGAGCAGCGCATCGCCGCCCTCGCCGACCTCGCGCACACCCCGCTGTTCTTCGGGCGGCTGGACTATGCGCATGCCCCGGGCGCGGGCCGGGCGGAGGGGGCCGAGAAGACCCAGAAGGCCGAGAAGGCCGAGAAGGCAGACACGGTCTACATCGGGCGCCGCCATGTGCACGACGCCGACGGCGACCCCATGGTGATCGACTGGCGCGCCCCGGTCTCCCAGCCGTTCTACCGGGCCTCCAAGAAGCACCCGCTGGATGTCCTGATGCGCCGCCGCTTCGGTTACACCGGTGGCGAGTTGACGGCCTACGAGGACGAGGATCTGACGGACCCGTCCGCCGGTGAGCAGGCCGGCAGGCTGCTCCAGTCGGAGATCGAGCGGCCGCGCGTCGGGCCGATGCGCGACATCGTCGCCACCATCCAGCCGGAGCAGGACGAGATCGTGCGCTCCGGGATCGGCGGCACCGTGTGCGTCCAGGGCGCGCCGGGCACCGGGAAGACGGCCGTCGGCCTGCACCGGGTCGCGTATCTCCTCTACGCACACCGCGAACGGCTGGCCCGCACCGGCACCTTGGTCATCGGACCCAACCGGTCCTTCCTGCACTACATCGAGCAGGTCCTGCCCGCGCTCGGCGAGTTGAACGTCGCCCAGGCCACGGTCGACGACCTGGTGGCGCACGTCGAGGTGCGCGGCACCGACACCGCGACCGCGGCCCGGATCAAGGGCGATGCCCGGATGGCGGAGGTGCTGCGGCGCGCGGTGCGGTCGGGGGTGACGATGCCGGTGGAACCGGTGGTTGTGGTGCGCGGTTCGCGTCGCTGGCGGGTCCCGGCCTATGAACTCGAGGAGATCATCCGCGAGTTGCTGGCCCGCGACATCCGTTATGGCGCGGCGCGCGACGCCCTGCCGCAGCGCATCGCCCATGCCGTGCTGGTCCGGATGGAACAGGCGGGCGAGGCCCCCGATGACCGGGTGCAGGACGCGGTGGCCCGCAACCCGGCCGTGAAGGCGGCGGTCAAGGCCGGCTGGCCGCCGGTCGACCCGGCGAAGCTGGTGCTGCGTCTGCTGTCCGACGCGGAGTTCCTCGCGGAGCACTCGGCGGGGGTGCTCTCGGCCGGGGAGCAGGAGGCGATCCGGTGGGCGAAGCCCGCCCGCGGCGTGAAGAGCGCCAGCTGGTCGCCGGCGGACGCGGTGCTGATCGACGAGGCGAGCGATCTGGTCTCGCGCACGCCCTCCTTGGGGCATGTCGTCCTCGACGAGGCACAGGACCTCTCCCCCATGCAGTACCGCGCGGTCGGCCGCCGCTGCACCACGGGTTCGGCGACCGTCCTCGGTGACATCGCGCAGGGCACCACGCCCTGGGCGACGCCCGACTGGCGGGAGGCGCTGATCCACCTCGGCAAGCCGGAGGCCACCGTCGAGGAGCTCACCCAGGGCTTCCGCGTCCCCCGCGAGGTGATCGCCTACGCCTCGCGGCTGCTGCCGTCGATCGCGCCCGGGCTCGCCGAGGCCACCTCGATCCGCGAGTCGGCGGGCGACTTCTCCGTACGGCAGGTCACCGACCTCGACGCGGCCGTGCCGGCCGCCTGCCGTGCCGCGCTCGACCGGGAGGGCTCGATCGGCCTGATCGCGGCCGATGCGCGCATCCCCGCGCTCGCCGCGGCCCTGGACGCGGCGGGCCTGCGGCATCTGGCCCCCGGCGAGGAGACCACTGCCGAGGCCCGCCTCACGCTGGTCCCGGCGTCGCTGGCGAAGGGCCTGGAGTACGACCATGTGGTGCTGGACGAGCCCGCCGCGGTGGTGGCGGGCGAGCCGGACGAGCGGACCGGGCTGCGGCGGTTGTATGTGGCGCTGACGCGGGCCGTCTCCGGGCTGGCGATCGTGCACTCGGCCCCGCTGCCGGTCCAGTTGGGGTAGGGACCGGGGCGCACCCCCTACCCCAACGCCACCAGCAGCGAATCGACCAACCCCGGGAACCGTGCGTCCAGGTCCGCCCGCCGCAGCGAGATGATCCGGTTGCGCCCCACGCCCCGGGAGCTCGTGAGCCCGGCCTCCCGCATGACCCGCATATGGTGCGAGACCGTCGACTTGTGGAGGTGCTCCACTCCGAGCGCCTCGTCGGAACAGTCGTACTCCCGGCCGCTGCTCGCATAGAGCTGGAACAGATGCAGCCGCACCGGATCTCCCAGCGCGCTCAGCACCTTCACCAGTTCGATGTCCGAGACGTCCGGCTGTGGTAGCAGTTCACCATCCACTGTTTGACACCCATCCAACAGTCGCTATTGTTTGACGCACGTCCAACCTTACCTGCCCCGGAAGGACATCCGTGCGTCTGCGCCTGCTCCTGCTCGCCCTCGGCACCTTCGCCATGGGCACCGACTCCATGGTCATGGCCGGAATCCTCGATGGGATCGCCCATGACATGGCGGTCTCGGTCTCCGCCGCCGGCCAGACGGTCACCGTCTTCGCCCTTGCCTACGCGGTGCTGGCTCCCGTACTCGCCGCGCTGACCGGCCGCTGGGAGCGCCGCCGGCTGCTGCTCACCGCGCTGGCGGTGTTCACCGTGGCCAATGCGCTGACCGCCATCGCCCCCAACTACCCGGTGCTGCTGGCCACTCGGATACTCGCCGCCGCCGGGGCCGCGCTCTACACCCCGACCGCCAACGCCGTCGCCGTCAGTCTGGTGCCGCCGGAGCAGCGCGGCCGGGCCATCGCCACCGTGCTCGGCGGCATGACCGTGGCCACGGCGCTCGGCGTCCCGCTCGGCGCCTGGATCGGACACGCCGACTGGCGCTGGACGATGTGGCTGGTGGTGGCGCTCGGCGCCGCGGCGTTCACCGGCCTCGCGGCATTGCTGCGCGGCCTCCCCGCCACCACGACCGCGCCCGGCCTCCGCGAGCGTCTGGCACCCCTGCGGGACCGCCGGGTCGTCGGGGCCGCCGCCACCACCTTCGCCTTCTTCCTCGCTCTCAACACCGTCTACATCTATCTGGCCACCGCCGTCCGCCCCGCCACGGGCGGCGACCAGGACCGGCTGAGCCTGATCCTGCTGGTCGCCGGCATCGCCTCGGTCGCGGGCAGCTGGCTCGGCGGCCGGATGGTCGACCGGGCCGGAGTGCGCACGGTGCTGCTCGGCGGCGGCGGCATCGTGGTGCTCGCCTTCGTGGCCCTGCCCTGGCTGTCCCGGACGATGCCCGGAGCGCTCGCCTATGTGGTGATCGTCTCGGCGGGCTGGGCCATCGGCGTCGCGCTCCCCCACCGGCTGGCCTCCATCGACCCCCCGAACGCGCCGCTGCTCATCTCCATCAACAGCAGCGCCCTGTACCTCGGCATAGCGGCGGCCGGCGGCACCGGCAGCCTGGCCATCGCACTGCTCGGCGGGCGCTGGTTCCCGCTGGTGGCCGCAGGACTCGCGGTGGTGGCCCTGCTCATCACGCTGGCGACCACCACCCGCACGCCCACCGCCTACGCCGCGTCGAGCGCCTCCCGCCAGGCCCGTACCGCCGCCGCGTCGACCGAGGCGCCCCAGCCCGCGGGGCGTGCCGCGCCGCCGATGTGAAAGGCGTCGATCCCCCCGCTCCGCAGCACCGGCACATGCTCCAGCCGCAGCCCGCCGCCGACCAGGATCTGCGGCTCATAACCGGGTTCGTTCCCGCGGGCCGCCTCGGCCAGCAGGGTGGCCAGGCCGTCGTCGACCCCGGACGCGGACCCGGCCGTGAGGTAGGTGTCCAGCCCCGGCTGGTCCGCGAGCTGCTTGCGCAGCGCCTCCCGGTCGGCGGCCCGGTCGATCGCCCGGTGGAAGGTCCACCGGGCGCGCGGCCCGATCACATCGCCCAGGGCGGCCACCGCCGCCAGGTCGGCCCGGCCGTCCTCGCCGAGGAACCCCAGGACGAACTCCTCGGCCCCCTCGGCACACAGCGCCCGCGCCTCGGCGCACAATGCCTCCAGCGCCGCCGCACCCCCCACGGCAAACCCGTCCGTGGCGCGCAGCATCACCCGTACCGGGATGCCGACGGCGGCCCGGACCGCCGCGAAGGTCTCCCGGGCGGGGGTGAGGCCATCGGCGGCCATGTCGCTGACCAGTTCGAGCCGGTCCGCCCCGCCGGCCTGCGCCGCTGCCGCGTCCTCGGGTCCGAGCGCGATCACTTCAAGAATTGGTCTAGACATGTAGCACAGGGTGCCACACCGCCACCCGGCGCAGAAAGCCGTGCCACACAATTGGCGCATGGCAGTCACCCCCGAGCACCCGGCCTCCCCCGCCCTGCGCGACCGCTGGGCCCGTACCGTCGCGGCCGCCCGCGGCACGGACCGGGACCTGCCGCCCCCGGAGCCCTATGCGCACGATCTCCTGGGACGCTGGGCCGAACCGCAGCGCCGCTACCACACCGTCGACCACCTGGTCGCGGTCCTGGACCGGATCGACGAACTGGCCGGCCACGCCGAGGATCCCGTTCCGGTCCGCCTGGCGGCCTGGTTCCACGACGCCGTCCACCGCCCCGACCGCTCGGCCAACGAGGAGCACAGTGCCCGCCTCGCCGAGCGCGCCCTGCCCGAGCTGGGCATCGACGAGGCCCGCACCGCCGAGGTCGCCCGCCTGGTGCTCCTCACCATCACCCATGACCCCGCCCCGGGCGACCGCAATGGCGAGGTGCTGTGCGATGCGGACCTGGCGGTGCTCGGCGGCACCCCGGAGGAGTACGCGGCCTACGCGGCGGCGGTCCGCCAGGAGTACGGCTTCGTGCCCGACGAGGCCTTCCGGGCGGGCCGCGCCGAGGTGCTGCGTCAACTCCTGGGCCTGCCCCGCCTGTTCCGCACCCCGCAGGGCCAGGACCGCTGGGAGGACAGGGCCCGCCGCAACCTCGGGGGCGAACTGGCCTTGCTGACGGCCGGGTGAGCACAACTCCCCGGGGACACTCCTACCTGCACCCGCGCCGCGCCCCCCGCCCGGCCTCCGCGGAAGGCGCCCGGCACCCCCGCCGGTCGGAGTCGACCCGCCGGTTCCGGCGCGCGGACGCATCGGCGGGAGCGGTGAGAAGGCCGAGGATCGAGGCGGTTCCGAGGGTCATGACAGCGATACGGCGCATGAAATACCTCTTATCCGGTCATCGGTGCTGGCACCTCACGGCTGCCCCCACGCCTGCCGCGACATGCGCCATGTCACCCATAGGGGGCGAGGGAAACGATCCCTCGGCGTGGCGTACGACTCGGCATGGCGTACAAAACCGCCTACCCGGCCGCCCTCTTGGGCCTCCGCAGCCCCGCCCCCCGCAACAGCCGCACCAGCTCCCTGCTGTTCACCTCGACCGCGCCCAGCCGGACCGCATCCGCATACGAAGCCTCCGGCACGTCATAGTGATCGCGGTCAAAGGCCCGGGCGGACACCCCCGCCCGGGCCGCGAACGCATGCAGCTCCGCAAAGCTCACATCGCTCACCAGGTGGGACCACATCCGGCCATGCCCGGGCCAGGTCGGCGGGTCGATATACAGGGTCACCGCCGCAACACCGAGGCCAGCGAACCCACCGGCGCCACCAGCACCGCCTGCTTGGCACACGCCCAGCGCGGGTCCGGCCCCAGCTCGGGCTCGACCTCCAGGGCATGCGCATCGCCGGAACCCGCACAGACCGGGCACAACGGCCAGCGGCCATACCTGTCCAGCAGCGCGTCCTGGACGTCCTGGGCGACGAGCCCGACGACGAACTCCGCGCCCTCCGGCCACTGCTCCACCCACCACCGCCGGCCCGCGACCGCGTCCTCGACCAGCGAGACGACATCCGGCTCCGCCACGCCGGACGCGGTCAGATCGGCGAGGACCAGCGCCCGCGCCGCATGCAGCGCCCGCTCGAGCCGCGGCGCCTGTTCGAACTCCATATGGGCCATTGTCCGGGACCCGGATGCTTGACGGCACATCGGGCTGAAAATATCTTTCACAGAGTGAGCAGCAAACTGAAAGAAACTTTCACCGACGCTCCACCCGTCCCACCCGCCCCCGCCGCACTGGCCGCCAAGGCCCGTACTCTCGGCCCCTCCATGACCCGCTCCATGCAGCGCGTCGCCGACGCCCTGGTGGGCGACCCGGCCGGCTCCGCCGCCCTCACCGTCACCGGACTCGCGGAGCGCACCGGCACCAGCGAGGCCACGGTCGTACGGACCGCGCGGGTCCTCGGCTACCCCGGCTACCGCGAACTGCGGCTCGCCCTCGCCGCGCTCGCCGCCGAACAGGCCGCGGGCCGGGCCCCGGCCGTCACCGCCGACATCGCGGTGGACGACCCGCTGGCCGAAGTCGTCGCCAAGCTCGCCCAGGAGGAGGCCCAGTGCCTGGCCGACACCGCCGCCGGGCTGGACACCGCCCAGCTGGAGTCGGCCGTCGGCGCCCTCGCCGCCGCCCGGCGCATCGATGTGTACGGCATCGGGGCCTCCAACCTGGTCGGCCAGGACCTGGTCCAGAAGCTGCTGCGCATCGGCCTGATCGCGCACGCCCCCGCGGACCCCCATCTGGCCGTCACCAACGCGGTCCAGCTGCGCGCCGGGGACGTGGCCATCGCCATCACCCATTCCGGGCGGACCACCGATGTCATCGAGCCGCTGCGGACCGCCTTCGAGCGCGGCGCCACCACGGTGGCGGTCACCGGCCGCCCGGACGGCCAGGTCGCCCAGTACGCCGACCATGTCCTCACCACGTCCACGGCCCGGGAGAGCGAGCTGCGCCCGGCGGCGATGTCCAGCCGCACCAGCCAACTCCTCGTGGTGGACTGCCTGTTCATCGGCGTCGCCCAGCGCACCTACCAGACCGCGGCGCCCGCCCTGGCCGCCTCCTACGAGGCGCTCGCCCACCGACACGACCCGCGCACCGTTCCTACGGACTGAGCAGGAGTGAGCCCGGTCAGCCGCACGCCCCGAACGGTCTTGGGCGCACTGGTTCCCCGGCGTACTCGACCCCGAGGCGGCGACACGCATCCTGTGCGTGGTCCGGTCCCGGGAGGCCGGTTCCCTACGCGACCTGGCCATATGGATACGGCCAGAGGCGACGGGGAGGCCCTGAACCATCGCTCCGGTGGAGCAGGGGCCCCGCACGCCGACACCGCACCCGGCGTCCCAGATCGCGCCGCCACGCTAACCCGGATGACCCAGGGCACCGCAAGCCCGGAAGCCGGCCATCACACCATCGAGCTAAGACGACCTCATATGCGCTCCTCGACGAGCAGTTGCCAACCCCCCGATAGAGGGCCCGCCATGACCTCGACCGCCGCCATCGCCGCACTCCGTGCCCAGCTCGCCGCGCTGACCACCGAGGGATTCCGGGCCGACCTCGCGGACATCGACCGGCTGCCGACCCGGGCCATCGCCCAGGTCATGAACGCCGAAGACGCCGGCGTCCCGGCCGCCGTCGCCGCCCAACTCCCGCGGATATCGGCCGCCATCGACGCCACGGCCGCCCGGATGGCGCGCGGCGGCCGGCTGGTCTACGCGGGCGCGGGCACCGCCGGGCGGCTGGGCGTGCTGGACGCCAGCGAGTGCCCGCCGACCTTCAACACCGACCCCGCCCAGGTGGTCGGGCTGATCGCGGGCGGGCCCGGCGCCCTGGTCACGGCCGTCGAAGGGGCCGAGGACAGCGCCGAGTCGGCCGCCGCCGACCTGGCCGCGCTGCGGATCGGGACCGAGGACACGGTCGTCGGCATCTCCGCCTCCGGCCGCACCCCCTACGCCATCGGGGCCGTCCGGCACGCCCGCCAGGCCGGTGCCCTCACCATCGGGCTGTCCTGCAACGCCGGTTCGGCACTCGGCCGGGCCGCCGAGCATCCCATCGAGGTGGTCGTCGGGCCCGAACTGATCGCCGGATCCACCCGGTTGAAGGCGGGCACCGCGCAGAAGCTCGTCCTCAACATGCTCTCGACCATCACCATGATCCGGCTCGGCAAGACCTACGGCAACCTGATGGTCGACGTCCGGGCCACCAACGACAAGCTGCGCGCCCGCTCCCGGCACATCGTCTCGCTCGCGACGGGCGCCTCCGACCCGGAGATCGAGGCCGCGCTGGCCGAGACCGACGGAGAGGTGAAGAACGCAATCCTCGTCCTCCTCGGCGGCGTCGACGGCCCGACGGCCGCCCGCCTGCTGGCGGAGTCCGGCGGCCGGTTGCGCACCGCCCTCGGCCTCGCGGCAAAGGACTGACCAGCACCCAGGCAAGGCACCATGGCACCGAACCCACCAAACCCACCAGACGCACCGAACCTACCGGACGGCATCGCGGCCGCCGTCCTCCCCCTGCTCGGCGGCCCCGGGAACCTCACCTCGGTCGCCGCCTGCATGACCCGCCTACGGGTGGGCATCCGGGACGACTCCCTGGTCCGGGACGCCGAACTACGGGCACTGCCCGGAGTGTTGGGAGTGGTCGAGGACGGCACATCCCGGCAGATCGTGCTGGGCCCGGGCACGGTCGCCCGGGTCGCTCCCGAACTGGAACGCCTGCTGGCCGCCCGGCCGCCCACGGCCGAGGCGCTCGCCGAGCGGGGCGCGGAGCTCAGGGCCGAGCGCGGGGCCCGCAACGCCACCCCGGCCAAGCTGGCGCTGCGCCGCATCGCACAGGTCTTCATCCCGCTGATCCCGGCCCTCATCGGCTGCGGCCTGATCGCGGGCCTGGCCGGGCTGCTGGCCAACCTGGGCTGGGCGCCCTCGCTCGCACCGGCGCTCACCGCCATCGCCTCCGGCTTTATGTCGCTGATCGCCGTGTTCGTCGGCTACCACACCGCCAAGGAGTTCGGCGGAACCCCCATCCTGGGCGGCGCGGTCGCGGCCGTCATGGTCTTCCCGGGCGTGGACCGGGTGTCCGCCTTCGGGGTGAAGCCGGCCCCCGGCCAGGGCGGGGTCATCGGCGCGCTGGCCGCCGCGCTGCTGGCCGTGGGGGTGGAACGATCCTGCCGACGCCTGGTGCCCGAGGCACTGGGCGTGCTCGTCACCCCGGCCCTCACCGTCCTGCTGCCGGGCCTGGCCACGGTCTACGGGCTGATGTACGCGGCCGGTGAACTCTCCACTCTCATCGGCCACTTCGCCGACTGGCTGCTGACCAACACCGGCGCACCGGCCGGCTTCGTACTGGGCGGGCTGTTCCTGCCGCTGGTGATGCTGGGCCTGCACCAGGCCCTGATCCCCGTCCACACCACCCTGATCGCCGAGCAGGGCTATACCGTCCTGCTCCCCCTGCTGGCCATGGCGGGCGCGGGTCAGGTGGGCGCGGCGATCGCCGTCTACCTCCGGCTGTCGCACAGCCCTTCCATCCGGCGGACGGTGCGCTCCGCCCTCCCCGCGGGCCTGCTGGGCATCGGCGAACCGCTCATCTACGGCATCTCCCTCCCGCTGGGCCGCCCGTTTGTCACCGCCTGTGTGGGAGGCGCCTTCGGCGGCGGCTTCGTGGGCCTGCTGGGCCAGTTGGGAGACAGAGTCGGCACCACGGCCATCGGCCCATCGGGCTGGGCCCTCTTCCCGCTCCTCAAGGGCAACCACGGACCGGTCCGGGCGCTGGCGGTCTACGGCGCGGGGCTGCTGGTGGGGTACGCGGTGGGGTTCGCGGCGACCTATCTGTTCGGGTTCGGCCGACGGGTGTCTCCCGAAGGCCATACGGACTGACTCACTCAGCTCGCCGACCAGGTGCGGATCTCGGCTGCCGCGGCCCGTACATCGAGCCCCTCCGCGACACGGTGGACCAACTCGATGGCCTTTTTGCCCTCCACTGTGACCTGCTGACCACTTGCCGCCAGATAGGCGGCTGCGACCACCGCCGCGAAGTGCTCATTGGCGAACTCCAGCGCCGGCACCCGCACCAGTTGGTGGAGCAACGCTGCCGCACGGTGGTGGGCTTCCGCATAGACAGGCACGTCGATCACCGCATCGGCATGGCGCGCGACAGCCGCGGCAAGCGAGCCACGTTAACTGAACTAGTTGGCGTCTTTTCGCAGGTCAGTGACGTTTCCACGG